>CAZWWW010000153.1:0-7203 GCA_964637715.1 uncultured Phycisphaeraceae bacterium
CTGCGTTTTCAAACGCTACAGGAACCGCAAAATGTAACCGCGTGAGGTATATCAAGATCATCCACAGCGTCTAGCGCCAAGTCGCCCATTTGCACTTGAACCACGGCGCGCAACGGGCCCTCCATGCGAGCACTAAACTCGACACGGCGGTCACCAGGCAGACTCAAAAAACCGGTGATCGAATTGGCTAACCGTTCAGCAATCCTCAAGACGGGCACCGAAACCTGGTCGTTCCTACGCTCGATGGACTCAGGCTGGGCTAATCCGACTCCGCACAACAGATTTGAGACGATAACAAACGCATGTGATCGGGTCACGACAATCCCCTTTTTCGAGTTGGTCTTGGAACTGATCGACGCGGTACACTTTGCAGTCTCCATAGCGACGGAGCCGCTGGTGCGGGATCGTGGCATAAGTGATGTGACCCGCAAACCATTGGCGGCAAATCGCGCAAAGAGTATAACGACTTTCGCCAGAGCGCGCAAGTTCGAAAAGCTGGAAACTCAGGGTGCCGGCGTCGTTACGAAATCCGCGTGCGATGGGCAGCTCGAAATAGCCTGCCGGCTACTCGCCGACGAACGTCGGTTTTC
The DNA here is from genome assembly GCA_964637715.1 of uncultured Phycisphaeraceae bacterium. Taxonomy (GTDB): domain Bacteria; phylum Planctomycetota; class Phycisphaerae; order UBA1845; family UBA1845; genus CAZWWW01. The sequence goes on from CAZWWW010000153.1 coordinate 591, forward strand.
TTTTTTCTAGGAACGCTGTGACGCCTTCGCGGTGGTCCTTGGTTCGTCCGGCGGTGGTTTGGAGCATGGCTTCATAGTCCAGTTGCGCTTCGAGTTCGTTCGTCCACGCGGCGTTCATTGCCCGCTTGGTCAACCCAATGGATTTGGTCGGCAGGGCGGCAAGACGCTTGGCCAGCGCGTTGGTGGTCTCGATCAATTCAGAATCGGCGACCACCTGATTAACCAGCCCGATACGCAGAGCCTCATCAGACGTAACCTTGCGACCGGTGGCAGCCAGCTCGAACGCCCGTGATGCGCCGATCAGGCGCGGCAGAAAAAACGTGCTGCCTGAATCCGGTACGACGCCGACGTGTACGAACGCCTGAATGAAACTTGATGACTCAGCCGCCACGCGCATATCGCAGGCCAACGCCAGACTGCACCCCGCCCCGGCGGCGACGCCGTTGACCGAGGCGATGACCGGTTTTTCGATCCGGCGGATTTTGGCGATCAGCGGGTTGTAGAGCTTGCGGAGTTGACGGCCTAGCTCGAGCGGTTCCGGCGCGTCATAGCGGTCTTTGACTTCCGCAAGATCCTGTCCCGCGCAGAACCCTCGCCCCGCGCCGGTGATCACCACGCAACGGACGCTCTTGTCCTTGTCGGCGTCGCGCATGGCTGAACCGAGCGTTTTGAGCAGTTCGGTGTTGAACGAATTCAAGACGTCGGGGCGGTTGAGCGTGATGGTTCGAACCGCGTCGGCGTTTTGTATCACTACTGAATCGGATGCTTTTGCCATAGTTCGATACCTGACGATTGTGATATCCTGATGATAACGATCGATCGCGGCAGTGTATCAGACCGCAGGTTTTCAGGCCAGAAGGATGTGCGGCGAACGCACTGCTTTTCGGATGCAAGGCACGTGGCGAGGCTCAAGGTAGAGCAAGCGGTTCGCACGGCTGGACCAAGCTATACAATTTGTGTAGCGGTTGAATCACTGTTCCATCCGGCAAAACAACTCGATCCAGCGTCACACAATATCAGAAAACGCGCTACGCCGGGGGGTTCACCTGCCTCGACCATGGCAGGTCAATCGTCCGGCTTGGAGCGAAAGAACGACCTGTCCTATAGCATTTCCCGTTTTTGTGCTCCGAGCCGCGGGCTTTAAGCCCGCGCGATCTTCCCGGTCTCGATGCCGGTTCGGGTGTTCCAGAACCGGCACATGAAAACGATAAATGCTCTAGCCAAGAACGATACGCCCTACGGTTTTTTGCGACCGCCGGTCCTGTCACGCACTCACGGCCCAATCCCTTGCTTCGAGCGGCTTGTCCCCGGCAAATCATCGATGTAGGCTGCTGCATGGCCGTACGCGGATACGGCGCGCGGCCGGGGCCTTGTTCCCAGTTGTGCGGTGTCCGGCGGCGTGTGAACCGTTTGTGTCGGTCGGTGACGCAGCAAACGTTTATGTTCATTCGTGGAGGATAGGCATGTCGCGCTTAGCAAGGTATTCCAAGATTATTGTTCTGGCTACGGTTCCGGTTATGGTCACCGCATGCAGGACGGCGAGAATCAAAAACCCGGATCCCATTTCGGCAAAGGTATCGAAAGATGTCATGCGCCGAGCCGTCCTCAGTGCCTGTGACGCACAATCCTGGGTAGTGACAAAGGAAACGCCCGGGGTAGTGCACGCAACGCGTCTGGTACGAGGTCGCCATGAATTGACGGTGGCGATCAACTACGACAACGAGGGCGTCCGGATTCAATATGAGAACAGCAAAGGGCTGAAATACCGGAAGGGTTCGTCGGGCCGCGAATACATGCACAAGAACGGTATGGTGTGGATGAATGAGTTGCGTTGGGCGATCGAAAAGAAGCTCAGCGCGGCCGTGCTCGACAGCTCGGCACCGTGATTGTCTTACTTTGAAGCGCTGAGGGGATGAGGCCGACCCGCGCGCCCGCGTGACGGCCGCCCTTGTCCTTCGTGAACCGGGATTGGCGCTCAATTCAACGAGACCGGATTCCCGGCCAGGGGTTTTTCGGGCGTCCCGGCGATGCTCAAACCGCCCTGCAGCGGGTCGTGAGGAAAAGCGAGCACGAGCGATTCACTCTTGCAGCGGCGGTACAAGGCCACTTTTTCGTCGATCGTGGCCATCGGTTGAACGTCATAGGCCATAACCCATGCGGGGGCGAGGTGGTTGGCCGTCGGCACCAGATCACCGGCGAAGACCACACCACTTCGATCACCCGGAAACACGGGGTGGAGCTGATAGGGTGTGTGCCCGTGAGAGACGAGCCACGTCCACCCGTCCGTCGGACCGGCAGGCGTTTCCCCTTCGACAAACGCCAGCACGCCGGCACGTTCGAGGGATTCAAAATCCTGTGGCAAGAACGACGCGCGGTCTTTGATATGGGGGTTGCAGGCGTGGGCCCAGTGGTTGCGGTGTATCCAGTGTTTCGCCGCGGGATAGCGTAGCACCGTTGCCCCGCCCGGTTCGCGGGCCCAATCCGTAAGCCCGCCGTTGTGATCAAAATGTAAATGGGTGATGACGACGTCAGTCACGTCCGATCGAGTATAGCCGATCGCTCCCAATGCTCTGTCGATCGCCTGCTCGTCGTGCTCGATGGCATAGCGGGCGGCGTGGTCGGGCGACCATTTCGACCCGCAACCGGTGTCCACCAGCACCACCCGCCGTGTGTCGCGGTCGATAGCTACCAGCGTGCGTGTGACCAGCGGGATGCGGTTCTTGTCATCAGGCTGTGTCGCGCGCGACCAGAGCACCTTGGGAACGACGCCGAACATGGACCCGCCGTCAAGCCGAAATCGCCCGGTGATTACCGAATGGAGTTCAAAGCGTCCTGCTCGTATCATGCGGGTTAGTGTACGCGATGACGCGAAGGGCTGCACGGCGTGTTTGACCCGCATGGGTTGTTCTGTAGATAACACGCGGAGCCGCCTCTGAGGAAACGCAAGTAAAGGCGGCGGGCTGTTTCTGTCGCGCTTGAAGTATGCCAAAGCCTTCCCGGCGAGCGCGTCGGACCGGGTCTCGAGCCAGTGTTTTTCGTCGACAAGATACGGAAGCTGTGCGGGCAGGGATCGTAATGTCAACACGGGGCGTAGTCGAACCATGAACATGACGCATAAGTCGCCAACGACGTTGCCCCGGGGTGGGCCGTCCGACGGCGGTTGCGCCGAGGATGAACCTCGAGCGGATCAGCCCGTCCGCAACGTCGCGTCTTCGCAGCAATCGCTGACCCTGTGGCAGTTCCTGTCGTTCAGCGTGATGCATACCTTTTTGGCCGGCCTGCTTGCGCTTACATCACTTCGAACCCTTTCGCGCCTCGGTCGCGCGTTCGGTACGCTGGAATGGCTCATTAATTTCAAGCGGAGGGCGCGCTTCGCCCGTACTCTCGACGCAATATCCGAAACACCGCGCTCGGCGTCCGATCGGCGGCGCGTTACACGCGATCATTTCATGCAAACCAGGTGCGACAAGCTGTTCTACCTCCTCTTCGATTGCATCCCGCGCGACCAGGCGACTGCGCTGTTCACGATCAAGAACCAGCACTTGGTCGACGACGCGATACGTCGTGGGCGCGGCGTATATATCGCACTATCGCATCACGGCGCCCACCACGTTGCGGCCATGCTGATGGCGGTACGCGGATACAAAGTCGCCGGCGTGCGCGATCGGAAGGAAGGCGGGTTACGCCAGTACGTCCAGCGCCGGTTTGATCGGCGCTACCCGGAGTTTCGCCGGATGAAGGTCATCTTCGCCGACGCCTACCCGCGCGACATATACCGTTGTTTTCAAGAGGGCTATGTGCTCGGTAGCGCCATGGACGTCCAGCGTGTTCGTCATCCCAATCAGCGGGTTGAAGCGCTGACGTTGTTTGGTCGCCCCCGTCCGTTTATCTCCGGTCCGCTGCGCGTCGCGGCGCGTTGCGGCGTGCCTGTGCTTCAGGCGTTCATCGTCTCCCGAGGTAACTTTCAGTACGAGTTGGACATCACCGGTGCGCTTCTCGATCCTGATGAGCAAGGCAACGAAGATGTGGCCGTTCAAAAGGCCCTCAAAACCTATGCCCGAACCATCGAACGCTATGTCCGGCTTCACCCGAGTCTGATCACGCGCGCGTGACGTGATGATGGTTGTCCCGACGATGTTTCTTTTTTGCGCATGAATGAATCTTGTCTTGGGGTGGATTCGGTGAGGTTACCGCGAACGCGCAATCGATCCTCCATTGGCAGGAGGCGAACAGGCACCTGAGAATCGTTCGCGCTGCAGAATGACCGCACGCGAACAACCCTTCATTCGCCTCGCGCGCCACGTGGCCGTTGCACGTTAACCAATTCACATGTCTCGGTTGCCTCAAAGGTTTGGTGCGTTTACGATGGATTGCGTATGCGTAAGATCAATTGTGTCATCACGGCGTGTTTGGCTCTGTTGGCGCTCTCCGTGTGGGGCTACATCTGTTTCCAGACCATTCGTTTTGAAACACAGGCACGTACCTCTGCGCATATCTATCCGGCGAAGTTCGCCACCTTGTTAAGCGCCGCGGCGTGCGTGGGCTGGGTACTCATTACCTGGCAAGCGGCGCGCGGCGACGACGAGACGCGCTGTCGCAAGTGCCGCCATATTCTTCATGGTCTCAGTCAGCCGGTTTGCCCGGAATGCGGTACACCCATCTGACGCTGCCTGCCTCCTTCCCGGAGAAGGAATTGAACGCGCTCCGTTTCCGCGCAACTGTTGAAGCTGTTTCTCATCCGGTTAAACGACTCAATTCAAGATATACGGAGTACGCGCCGACAGGAGGGCGAGGCGGAACCCCTGCCACGTCGTCATCGGTTTGCCCTACCGCTTCCCTCATTGGCGTGGCGACGGACAATCTTAGAGCCTTTCCCGTTTTTGTGCGCCGAGCCGCGGGCTTCAGCCCGCGCGATCTTCCCGGTCTCGATGCCGGTACGGGGGTCCAAAAACCGGCCCATGAAAACGATAACAGCTCTAGCCGCGCAGCTTTAGCCTCGAGTCAGCGGTTGTTCTCGGAATCCTGACATGGGGTCTGGTCGACTGCGATCGACGCGTTGCGCTTCCACATGGTCAGGGTCGCCCGGCGGGTGGCGCTGCCTCGTGTCTGCTGGTCGTACTCCTCCTGGGTCCAGTCGAGAATGGAGGTCCGGTTTAGCGCCGGTCCCGGCGGACGGATGGCGAAGTCCGGCTCGGTTGTTTCGGGAGGGCGGCGGTTGTAGGGGCAGACCTCCTGACACACATCGCATCCGAAGACCCAATCGCCGATGCTTTCACGAAATTCATCCGGAATCTCGCCTCGGTGTTCAATCGTCAGAAACGAAATACATCGGGAGGCATCCATCTCGTAGGCCGTTGGAAACGCCTTCGTCGGGCACGCGTCAAGACAGGCTGTGCAGGAACCGCAGTGATCGTCAACGGGTTTGTCAGGCTCGATTTCAAGCGTTGTGAGCAGAACGCCGATCACGAAAAAACTGCCGAGTTCGGTGCTGAGCACCATCGTGTTCTTCCCGATCCAGCCGATGCCGGCCATAGCGGCTGCCTCTCGTTCGATAATCGGGGCGGTGTCGACGCACGCCCGCGTGGTGATGTGGGAACCAAACCGGTCGCGCAGGGCGTCGGCCAATTGGTGCAACTTTCCCTTGATGACGCGGTGATAATCGCGCCCCCAGGCGTACCGGGCGACGCGTCCGTGCGTCGCGCACACGTTCCGGGCGGTCGCGGGGGCGGCTTGGTAGTAGTTCAGCGCTACGACGATCGCGCTGACGGTCCCTTCGAGCAAGGCGGCGGGGTTGAGCCTTGATTCCAGGTGGCGGTGGAGGTAGTTCATCGAGCCCGCGCGCCCCGCGTCCAGCCACGCGCGCAGATAGTCCCCTCGTTCGATAGGTGCTGCACCCGCGATCCCGCACAGGTCGAACCCGAGTCGGCGGGCTTGATTCTTGATCCATTTTTTATCGGATGGGATGACCATGAACCCATGCTATCGCTTTGCCGAGCCGATTCAAAGCCGGTGCGTTTGACGCCCGTCGTGTGTACCGATATATCGGGCCCTTTCATGGGTAGCGATGCGCTGCGTTGGCGCGTCAGTCAGCGACGTGTTCACCTGGCCGCCGGCCGCCTCGGGATCAACCATGTTCAATTATGACTGGTTTAACGACTCGCCCTACGCCAATCAGATTGATGAGGCGAAGTTTCGTTGCACGATGAACCATTTCCCCGATTCCGATCCGGAAGAATGGGAAAAAAACAAAAAGATCAAAAAGTTTCGGTCCGAGTTGCTGGTGCGGACGCTTATTTATCTGCGCGACGGGTTCAGTTATGAAGTCAAGGAATTCGCCGACGTCCCCAGCAAGTCGCACCTGTGCTTCGAGTGCATGCCGGTCGACGATCAATACAAAGTCGGCGCGTTCGTGGTGACCGTGCCCTTCGACGAACTCGTGCGTATTGAAGCGTTCGCCGTGCATCCCGACGAAAAGCCTGACGACCTGCCGCAAATCACGGGTTTTAGAGCCCACCATCCATCGGATCAGGGGCTGGAGGAAGCCAGGCCGCCCGGCGGGAAGTAATCGGCACGCCCGGCTGTATTGGAACGCCGCTCATCCCGCCCCACACCC
>CAZWWW010000154.1:0-7141 GCA_964637715.1 uncultured Phycisphaeraceae bacterium
ACGGCGCTAACTCGACAGCGTGGCTTCGGCCTCTCCCATCAGTTCGGGAAGCGATGAACGTGCTTCCTCCAACTGTTCACGGGTCAGTTGCAGAGAGGTCAGCATCTCGTCGGTAACCGTCTCACCGTGGGCGGTGAGGTAAAAGCCGATTTGTTCTTCGCAGACCATCACGTCGGCGATCTGAATCAGCCCGGCCATGTTACGCAGTTCCGGGCTTAGTGATTCAGGGTTGTGGTGGAAGCCGACAGCCGCCCGGAGGTGGCGCGGGAACTTCCACTTCGTCGTCAGCGCGACGCCGAAGGCCTGGTGATCCGCGCCGATGATCTCGCGCTCACATGCCAGGAAGTTGCTGCCGTTCTCAAGGCAGGTATCAATGACCTCTGAGAACTGATCGGGATACGCCTGCCGTTCGATAAGCGTACCCAGATCGTGGATCAGCCCGGCAACGAATATCTCGTCGGCCATGGCCGGGTGCGGGGCGAGTCGGGCCAGGGTGCGTGCCACCACCGCCACGGCCACGCTGTGACGCCACAGGTCGGACGCGCTGAAGTGTTCGGAGATGCGACTGCCCTTGAACAGACGTGCAATCGAGGCCGCGATCGCGATGTTCTTGACGGCGGATAAGCCGAGCAGAATGATGGCGCGATCGACACTGGCCACTTGTCCGGGCAATCCGTAAAACGCCGAGTTGACGACCTTCAGTACCTTTACCGAAAGGGCGGGGTCGTTTTTGATCACCTCGTGGAGGTCGCGCGCCGTGCTCTTGGGGTCTTCGACGATCTCGATGATCTTGATCGTCACCTCCGGGAGCGTGGCGAGATCACCGATGGAGGCGATCGCCTTCTCGACGATTTGCCCTGCGCGATCCGCTGTCTCAGTTGACATAATCCGTCCTTATCGCGGTGCCCGTTATATCGTTTCGCGATGACAAGGCGATCGAGCGATTCAAACCATGTGCCGACCACTTCACGAAAACAGGACCTGCTCCCGCCTCGACACGCGGTGCCGAGGGTGGCAATCTGGTCCGTTGAGGGTGTTATCGTCGGACCGCAACTGGCGGATTAGCACCGCGTGCAGGTTCCGGCGCAGGACGTGAGAACGTCCGTTAGTACGTACACTGTTTCCGTCGTTGGGCTTGATCCACGCGTGCCTGTGCCAGCAGCTCCGCGATGCGTACCCCGGCGGTGCCGTCGCCGTAGGCGGTTCGCCTTCCCATTATCGGGCGTAGCTTGAGCGCCCGATCGATGGCCGCCCGGATCGACGCCGGCGTTTCGCTGCAATCGATAATGCTTCGCCCCGCCCGTTGTCGACCGGCTTGCCGGTTGCCGACATTCACCACCGGGGTTCCGGCGGTGGCTGCCTCGATCATGCCGCTCGATGAGTTGCCGATCAAGACGTCCGCTTCAATCAATCGACGAAGATACGCCTCGCGTTTGAGCGAGGTAAAGACCTCGACGGTGCCCCTGGGCGTTGCGCGCAGATGTTGTTCGATCGCGCGGACAACGCCGGTGTGTCCCCGGTCACTGTTGGGGTGGATGATGGTCTGGCGCAAGCCGGCGTCGGAGGTAGCCTTGAGGATCGTCCGCATGGCTCGCTGTTCCTTGTCCACCGGCCGACCCGAGGCGTGAAAGAGGATCAACGCGCTGTGCGTGCGCTGCGGCCTCTTGTCGTATGTCCGAACAAGCACCGCCAGATCATCAATACCCGGCGCACCGACGCAATGGACGTTTGATTCAGGCTCGCCCATGCGGATGATCCGGCGCGCCGCAGCTCGTGTGGCCGGGAAATGGAGGTGCGCGAGCTTGGTGATGCCATGCCGGAGTGATTCGTCGAAGTCGCCGACCGCTACGTCACCACCGTGGATATGCGCAACGCACCGCCCGGTCGTGACCGCCGCGAGCGCGCCGGCCAGGGCTTCGATCCGGTCACCAAGCACCACGACGATGTCCGTGCTCGCTTCGTTCAGGAAGGTCGCGATTCCGCCGATGCCACGGGCCAACCCTGCCGCCTGATCGGTGGGTCCGTCGGTTCCACGCTGCATGGGGATGCGCGCGTCGATGGTCCAGCCATCTCGGACGATGTCGTCGATGGTGTGTCCAAAGCGTTTGAGCAGGTGCATGCCGGTGACCACGAGCTGCAACTTAAGTCGCTGGTGCCGCGCGATGGCACTTATCGTGGAGTGGAGCAGGCCATACTCCGCCCGCGTACCGGTTACCACTGCAATAGGGCGCCGACGTCTTGCTCGAGTGCGGGTCATGCGGTAGTCATATCCCAGGTCAGCAGCGTGTCGCCCGGGATGTCGGCGGTGGCCCGGCGCCCGATGATCGCGGGCAGATCGTGCGGCGATAGACCCGTTCCCGGTCGCTTCAATGCCAGCTTTTCGGCGGAGATGATCTCCCCGGATCGGATGAGCTGCGTCGCCACTACGCTCTTTCTCGCCACCCTACGCACCTCCTGCTCGATGGGGTTAAGTCCCAACATCCCCGTACCCAGGGCCCGCTGCGCCTCACGGATACGCGCGATGTACTCAGTCAATTGATCGGGATTCAGCGACGTCGCGTGGTCGGGTCCACGGGCTGTCGGATCGAGCGTGAAGTGTTTTTCGATCACACAAGCGCCGACCGAAACAGCCAGCGCGCCCGTACGCGTTGAGGTGGTGTGATCGCTCAATCCGGTCGGTACACCAAAGGTGTCGTTAAGCGTGCCGATCGCACGCAGGTTGATAGCCTCCATCGGCGTGGGGTAGCAGCTAACGCAATGAAGCAGAATCAGGCGATCGGCCGCGCCCGCATGGCGGACCAACTGTACGGCCCGCTCAATCTCCGAGGTCTCGGCCGCCCCGGTGGAAAGGATCAGCGGCAGTCCCGTTGCACAAGCGGCGGCTAACAAGGGTTCGGTAACCAGATCGGTCGACGCGATCTTGATCGCGCGTACGCCGGACTGTTCGAGCCACGCCAACTGCGAAACGCCGAATGGTGTCGCCAGAAAGAGGATCGACCGTTCGTCGCAATGCTCTTTGATTCGCGCATACGCGTCCGGGGCAAGTTCGAGTTTCGCCAGCATCTTTTGTTGCGACGTTCCGGTGGTGGAAGCGCGCTGGTACTCAGCGCGCGGGGCGTTCGCCGAGGCGAGATCGCGCGCACGGAATAGCTGAAACTTGATCGCATCGGCGCCCGCGCGCGTGGCCACGTCGACCATGCGCAGCGCCGTCTCGAGTGATCCGTTATGATTCACGCCTGCCTCGGCTATGACGAACGTCGGCTCACCCCGAGCGATCCGATGATCGCCGATGCTGACCGTGCGCACGGGCGGCGTGCTCGATATTGGCGCGATCGAGCGGGACACTGTTTGCGATTCACCGCTGCGACACGCCGGTACACGATCGCGCAGCAGCGCCTCGGCGAGCAGCAAATCCAGCGGTTCGTCGATGTCGACTGTCTCGTCGGTTCGCTGAATGATCGCCCGGCGGTCTTGGCCTAGAAACGACTGATAATCGTCGGGTGTCTGTAGTGCACCGAAGAGCGCGTCACGCGTTACGACGGCGACGGCTCCGTCGTGGTAGTACAGCGGTTCGAGGTCTTGTCGACGGTAGATGCTGTTGGGGCGAAACTGGATCATGCGATCGCCGTCGAGTTGGTGGATCCAATCCGGGTGTTGTTTGGTGACCGGTGCCACGCTTCGTACGGAGTCGGCACCGGTTTCGATCAACCGGTCAATCGCCCGGTCGATCAAACCCTCCGCGCGCAGGGGAATGTTTCCGTACAGCAGAACGACGATTCGTACGGCTCGATCATGACGTGCCTCCCAGGTTGCAACGGCGTGGCGAGCGGCGGCATCGACCGTGGCGGTGTCATCGGCAAGGTCGGTCGGTCGGTCGATCACCTCGATGCCGGCGGCGCTCGCTATTTTTTTGGCCGGCTGAGAATCAGTCGTCAATAGGACGTTCGTCAGCCGGCTGCTGCTGAGGGCGTGGTCGAAGGTGTAAGCGATCAACGGGCGTCCGCAGAGCGCGCGCACACACTTGTTCGGCAGCCCCCGGCTACCCGCACGGGCGAGGATGAGACCAAGTATCGTCATGCTACCGCAAGATATCGGCTTGACGGTGCCTCGAACTCAAAGGGGGCTCAATGGGATTTCGGCACAAGCGGTTTGGCTAGCGAAGGGGGGAAGATGGTGTTCGCGTCGGCTGGGTTCGTCGTTCCGCGTGAATCCTTGTTATACCTCGTCCGGTTTGACGCCGTTATGGCGTGCGAAGCTTCGGTGCGTCGAGGTTTTGTTTCAAAGGCCGCGCGTTGACACACGGTGGGTTCGTGTTTTCAATGGTTGCCGACAGCTCTGTGTCTCGGGAATTGACGAAGAGGCGTTTGGCTCGGTGGATTGACCTGCTGTGGCGACGCACCATCACAGCGCTTGGTAAAAGGAGAGCGGGCGATTAGCTCAGTTGGCCAGAGCGCCTCCCTTACAAGGAGGAAGTCGGCGGTTCGAGCCCGTCATCGCCCAATACAACCTGTCGCGCGCGAGGTTGGGGCTGACTCGATCGGATGTTGCTAGTGCAGCGTCACAGCTTATTGATAGGGTTCGTTGGGTGTGGCATGGGCAAACTTGTTTGCCCGTGACTGCCCCGCCAGCAACACGGGCAAGCTGCTGCTTGCCCATGCCACCCGAAAAACAAGGTGTGACAAAGCACTAGCTATTCGCGCTGAGCCACGCGCGAACCCGACACATAAACAGCCAGCGGCTGGTTCTCAACTGTAAAAATGTCGGTCCATGAGGCATGGCGCGTGCCGCTGGTGAGCGGAATCACGACCAGATCGGCCGGTAAGCCGACCGTGATCGTTCCGTATCGATCCCCCCAACCCAGCGCCGACGAGCCGTTGCGGGTTCCCATTCGTAGTAGTGTTTCCGGCGAGGTCTCAGGTCTGGTGCGATGCAGAAACCGCAGCTCATCGAGGATCGATAGCGACGGGTTCGAGGCGAGGCTGTCCGTACCGACGCAAACGTTCACGCCCGCCTCGAGCATATCGAGGAACCGGTGCGGCACGTGACCGAACGCGTGGTGTGTTCGCGGGCAATAGGCGACACTCGCACCGGAGCCGGCGAGCAGGTCGATGTCCGCATCACTAACATAATTCGCATGGGCTACGATCGTTCGTGGGGTCAATACGCCGGTGGCGTTCGCCAGCGGTATCGGTTCAAGTCCACTGATGGGGATGTCGTTATCCCAAACGCCGAGCGCACGAAGGTAGTCAGCGAAGGGCCCTTCTCTTTGTACTGTAAACTTGCGTTCATAGGGCGTTTCAGCCAGGTGGATGCAGATTCGCGCATCGGCACCGGCTGCGCGCTCGGCACAGATGCGGAGTGCGTCGGGTTCGACGGTATAAGGCGCGTGGGGTGAGACACCGGCGTGAAGCCATGACGCCCTATGGCGCCGGTCGAGCGCGGCGGATAGTTTCGATTCAAGCAAGTTGCGGCGTGTACCGATCGAGATAACCTCGCCGAAGGAGACCGCGTTCATCAGGGGTCCGGCGCTTGCACGATCTTCTTGAGGCACCGGAACAAGGGGCGGTGTCGGATCGTCCGGGCGACCTGAGCCTCGTGGCTTGTTGTGCAATGACGCGACAGAACGGGCATCTTCGTTAGCGCATTGTACGTTTTTATGGGCCGGTTCTTGGGCATCCGAATTGCTTTCGAGACCGGTAAGATCGCGCGGGCTGAAGCCCGCGGCTCGGAGCCCCAAAACGGGAAATTCATTAGCCAACACATCGCGCGTCCAATCGGGAAAGCGTGTCACGTCACCGATCAACGTCACGCCCGCGCGAAAGGATTGAGCCAGGCCGTCTCGGAACGCGCGTTGCACCTCCGCGCGGTCGGGTGGGTGGGCCGACGCGACCGCCATGAGCCGGCGCAGCCAATCCGTGAAGTCTTGCGACGGCGGTACGCGACCGGCCAGGTTCGTGAGCTCGAGGTGCGTGTGGGCATTGACGAACCCGGGGCATATCACCGCGTCTTGATAATCGACTGAGTCCCCGCAGGACACCGATCGGGCGGGACCGACGGCGACGATCCGGTCACCCTCGATGACCACCGCGCCGTGTTCCACGACCGGTCCCTCTACGGGAACCACAAAGCGCGCGCGAAGGGTTAACTTGCTCGTACCAGACAACGACATCCCCGGTGCATCGGTTTTCACATACCGCGTTTATAGCGTTTTCCGATATTGTGTATCGCTGAATCGAGTCGTTTTTCCGGATCAAACAGTGATTCGATCGCTACACAAAAAGAGAGCTTGCTCTAGCTCCAGCCCGTCCCACCTGTGTTTTGTTCGTATCGCAGAGCACGGTCTAATCTTGGTGTACCTGTCGAACACCGTTTTGTCGACCCATCAACTCGAAACAGCGCTACGCCGCAAGCACGAAGGCGTGTGAGGGAATGTCGTGGCGATTGGGGATTGGCCGTGCGGGGAACACCGGAAAGTGCGCGTAACCGAATGGTTGTTACCGAACAAGGATGCGCCAGCTCAGAACAGTGAGTGCCGCGACGCTCGCCGCGATGTTGGCCGCGATCGCCACGCCCCACGCGTGCTTCATGCCAATGTACCGTTTGTAGGCGTACCCGACGTGCATGACGGCATAAGTCAAGAACATCGCCACGCCGACGAGACCCGATGCGCCAACGACGAAGTAGGCGGTTCTTTGCGTGATCCAGTTACGTATGTTCAGCGTATCGAGCACGAACATCAAAACGAACAGCATCAGCAGCAGGGGGAGCACCGGCGGTATCACATACAGGCAAACACGAAACACATGGGCACGCCGCACGCGACACGCCTTGAGTGACCAGTGCATGCTGGCCAGCGTAAGAAACATGACAGCCACCCATATCGCCAGGCCAAAGATCGCGAACGCCGCGTCCGTTTGGTTAATCTTCGGTCTCCACGGGGCAAAGAAGACGGCGTTGTTGTACAGGCGGCTCCAAAGAATGACGGTCAATTCAGTGAAGCCCGCGCTTAACCCCACCGGAATCGCGACCAATAGTACAGCGCAAGCAAGCCAAAGTATGAGCAACGCACCGACGCGCGGCGGGTCGTGCAGCGACATGGTGCTCCACAACCACCGAGGGCGAAGTGCGTCGGCGATCGCGC
>CAZWWW010000155.1:0-7094 GCA_964637715.1 uncultured Phycisphaeraceae bacterium
TGGATATTTCCGCCGCCGGAAGCATAGTAGGGACTGCGATCAGCGGAAAGAATCTGCCGGTTGTCGGTGCCCTCACGTGGCTGTGTGTCGCGCGGTCCGAAGGGAACCAGATAACCATAGCTCACGTTCGCAAACTGCGTGAAGTCATAATACAGGTCCAGATTCTCCGTTGGATCCGCCTCGTCGCCCGAGCTCGGACAGGTGAACTGGTTGACCGTAACGTCTCCCGAACGAACCAGCATCCAAAATGCACGGGTGACCGAAACGGCGCGGTCGCCTGCTGAGGGTTCCGCCGGCGTCTGCGAGAAGCTTTCAATGTTTCGCTGGAAGCCGATTTCACCTGGATCCAAGCTGGGAATACCGAGGGTACCGTCGTCGTTCACATAGTCGATGTTGGGGTCGTTCAAGTTTGACTTTGCCCTGAACGGCGGAATAGGCCACTTTTCGTTGTTGTCGTTCGCGTAAATCTTGCACGACGTGCCGATGCCCTTGATGTTCGCACCGCACACCAGCCGTTTGCTCAACTCGCGTGCTCTCGACAAACTCGGAAGCAAGATTGATATGAGCAGCGCGATGATCGCGATCACGACCAGCAGCTCAATCAGCGTAAACGCCTTGAGTCTTTTTCTCACAATAGTTCTCCTCTGCAGAATCCTTGGACCGCCCCTACGCGCCGACCCCGTTCGATCGAACCCGCAACACCGCTTGGGTGCTGCGACCAGACCAACGTGCCCGCGCGACTGCGGACCCAAAACCACCACGCTTCATTACCATATGAAGTATTAGTGCGAGCGAACCGCCTACGCAGCGGTGCGCCTACCACGTTTACTCGAGAGCCGGTCCTGGTACAAGGCCGCACGGCTTGGGTGAACGCATACGCCCAACCGCTCGATTCGAGCGAAGCAGGCGCGAACACGGCAAGCCACGCGGTGTCCCTACCGGTTCCGCGCACGAACGCGCAACCAACAACACCGCTCGCTTTACAAACGACGCGTACACACACTGGATATGGTGGAGAGAGGAGCTACGAACGTTAACAAATACGGATGGCGAGTATTATGCGTTTGGATAATCGAATATGAAAAACAACGTCACAATCTTGAGCCGCCGAAGCAAGCTCAAACACGCCTCTCAACCAAACTCATCCGGATTAAGTATACTCGGACCTTTTTCGCTTGTCAACTCTTGTAGGGGCGATGCTGTGAAAAGTTTTCGATCTCCGAGACCGTCGAAAAACATGGCCTCAACGACACCCCTCGGGGCCCATCTAGCATAGAACCTCCGCGCCTAACCAAAGCAGATGACCAAATCTCAGACTTCCGGCCGAACAATGGTGATTCCGTGGGCCACCGCGATCCCCAGGCCCCGAACATGGGCGGCCGCGAGATAATCGATGTCCCCGGGACCCGAAGCCAACGCCGCCAACCCTCTTGTTTTCCGTACACGATTGATTATAGACAGCCCCACCGAGTCGACGGCCACCGGGTCAGCAGACGCGAGGACGAACCCCGCATCGGCAACATTGTTAGAGGTGGCCTCCGGTCCGCCGTCAAAGACGATGCGAAGCCCATCCACGAGGTTCAGCTTGAGCTTGTTCCGGATTTCGGGCAACGCAACGATGTCGGCAATGTATGGTGAGCACCGGTTTCCGTGAAAACGAGCGGGGTGTTTCACCAGACCGTGTGAAAGGTTTTTCAAGGAGCAGGTCATACCGGCAATGTTGTGGCTCTTCAAGAAAGGAATGTTGATAAGGGCTGTGATCTTCCGCAGCGCCAGGGCCAACTGGTCCGATCCGCTGCTGAACTCCGTTTCCTCTCGGGCGTATCCGCGGGGCGCGGGGCGACATCCGAATTGCTCCTCGACGCCGTCGGGTGCCTCAAGGCAGATAATCCGCTCGGGTCCGAAACCAGCGGCGATCAACGATTCAATCAGCGCACCGGCAAACGACGGCGTGGTCCCGATGACGAACTGCCCGGAACGGTTGAACTTCAGACCTACTATATCATCTTCACGCAACAACCCCCGCCACGCCCCCCGAACGTTCGATGCGCCCGTGATCGCCTTGATCGCCGCGTCGAGCATCTCTCGAACGAGCGCGTGATGCACCACGGCGCCGTTGACCACGTGGGGATTGACCACTTGCGCCACCACGGAGAGGGGCGTCGCCGGATCCAGTTTGAGTATCCGTTTGGAGCGACCGCCAGCCGCCAACAACCGACGGGCAGGCCAGCAACTTGCCGCCGCCGCTATCCCCAAAAAAACGCGGCGAGAGGGCTTCCGGACATCGGCGACGCCCATCATCAACGGCGCTTCGGTTGATTTGTTTCCAGAATCCTGGCTCATGTACCTAACTTATCGGCGGGTTCACGGAATCATTCCAGCTTTGTGAAGGTGGTGAGTCCCGGCCGGGCATCGAACAGCAGACTTTGCACGAACGCGGAAAACACTATGGCGCCGGGTTTCAACAGCCTTCGTTTTCCGGTGCGAAGTTGATTGTCCAAGCCGCCATTCCGGGTAGAATATGCTTCGCTTGGGGTTCCGGAACGAATCGTGTTTGCGATCCGTTCGGAACAGGTGCGTGACAGGATTGGCCGTCGTAAAAAACGGTAGGGCAGATCGTTCTTTCGCCCCAAGGCGGAAGGTTGACCTGCCACGGTTGAGGCAGGTGAACCCCCCGACGTAGCCGGGCGAACCACCTGCCCTACGCCGACGGCGCTTAGAGTGTCTTGCATCCGTTCGGAACCTGATTGATGGAAGTTTAAGATTACGGGCAACAAGGCGAAGAGGAACCGACCCGCGATGGGTAGGGAGGGGTCTTTGCGGGCAACGCAGGACCGTTTCCAAAGGACAAAACGCGGCGCGAACAAGGTTTCCGAAACGCCTGCCAGGGATAGCCAATGACCGATACGCCAACCGCACCGACGAACGACCGAATCGTCGATCATCCGCTCATCGACGAAATGCAGGATTCGTACCTGACCTATTCGATGAGCGTCATCATGTCCCGCGCCCTGCCGGACGTGCGCGACGGGCTTAAGCCCAGCCAGCGCCGCATCCTGGTGGCGATGAACGACCTGAACCTTGGTCCGCGCGCCGCCACCAAGAAGTGCTCGAAGATCAGCGGCGACACGAGCGGCAACTACCACCCCCATGGCGACGCGGTCATCTACCCGACCCTGGTGCGTTTGGCGCAGCCCTGGAACATGCGTCAACCGCTTATCGACGGGCAGGGCAATTTCGGCTCGGTGGACGGTGATCCGCCCGCAGCCATGCGGTATACCGAAGCGCGCATGACAACCGCGGCCACGGCCATGCTCGACGATCTCGAATACGAAACCGTCGACGTCATACCGAACTATGACAATTCGCGCACGGAACCCACCGTCTTACCGGGCAAGTTTCCGAATCTGTTGGTCAACGGCGGATCGGGCATCGCGGTGGGGATGGCCACTAACATGCCGCCGCACAACGTCGGCGAAGTGTGCGACGGAATCCTCAAATACCTGGACAACCCTGATCTTTCCATCGCCGAACTCATGCAGGCGATTCCCGGGCCCGACTTTCCCACTGCGGGGCAAATCTGCGGACGAAAGGGAATCTATGATGCCTACACCACGGGGCGCGGAAGCATCACCCTGCGCGGTCGATGCCACACGGAGGAAATGAAACGCGGTCGCCAGATGATCGTCATCACCGAGTTGCCTTATGGCGTGCTGCGCAGCACGATCGTCGAGAAGGTGGCCGAGCACGTCAAAGCCGGAACGATTAAAGATGTGTCCGCTGTTAATGACGCATCCGACCGCAAGCACGCGGTGCGTATAGAGATTGAGCTCAAGACGGGTGGCAACGACGAGGTCGTTACCAATCAGTTGTTTCGGTATACCCCGCTCCAATCAAACTATCACATTATGAACATTGCGCTTGACGGGCGGCAACCCAAGACGCTCACGCTCAAGCAGATGATTCATCTGTTCGTCGAGCATCGCAAGGATGTGATTCGCCGGCGGACGCAGTTCCTCATGCGCCGGGCGAAGCAGCGGGCGCACATCCTGGAGGGGTTGATCCTGGCGGTGGGGGATATTGATGCGATCATCGAAATCATCAAGAAGTCGCCCGATCCGCCCACGGCCAAGCTGAACCTCATGCGCCGCCCGCTCCGTTTGCTGGAGCAGGCTACGCTGCGCAGCCTGCTGCCGGAACAATTCGTCGACAAATACTCTTCGGCGGACCATTACCTTACCGGTGCGCAGGCGGGCGCGATCCTGTCCATGCAGTTACAGCGCCTGACCGGGTTGGAAGTGGAGAAGCTGGCGTCTGAATACGCCAAGCTCGTGGGAGAAATCGCCGGGTATGAGCGGCTGCTGCGCGAGGAGGCGCTGCTGCTGGGCGTGATCCGGGACGACATCACCGAACTCAAGAGTCGATTCAGCGACAAGCGTCGCACCGAAATCGTCGAAGCGGTGGGCGATTTCAGTATGGAGGAGCTCATTCCGGATGAGACCGTTGTGGTCACGATTTCGCGCGACGGATACATCAAGCGGACTGACGTTGATTCCTACCGCAAGCAGGGGCGGGGAGGACGCGGGGTTCGCGGCAGCGCGACCAAAGAGGGCGATTTTCTCGAGCATCTGTTCGTCGTATCCACGCACGACTATTTGCTCTTTTTCACCGATCGCGGGCGCGTCTATTGGGCGCGTGTGTTCGATCTGCCGGTGATGAGTCGCACCTCGCGCGGACGCTCGATCGCCAACATTCTTCAGATGCAGCCGGACGAAGTGCACCGTGCGGTGCTGGCGGTCAAAAAGTTCGAGGAGTCGTTCGTCTTTTTCGCCACCGAAAAGGGCACGGTCAAAAAAACACCCATGAGCGCCTACAGCCGACCACGAAACACGGGCATCATCGCCATTGCGCTCGACGACGATGATCGCCTCGTCAACGTAGCCCGCACGAGCGGCACGCATGAAATCGTGCTCGGTTCGCGGGAGGGTATGGCCATTCGTTTTGGTGAGCAGGACGTTCGTGCGATGGGGCGCAACGCGCGCGGCGTGCGCGGTATGAGCCTCGCGCCGGGTGACGCCGTCGTCTCGATGATCGCTATTGAGTCCGATCAGTCCGTGTTGACGATCTGCGAGAACGGATACGGCAAGCGTACGGGGATCGACGAATACCGCAAGACGAAACGCGGCGGCAAGGGAGTCATCAACATCAAGACCACCGACCGCAACGGCAAGGTCGTGGCGATTCGCGCAGTAACCGATACGGACGAGCTGATGATCATTACCGCCGACGGAATGATGCTGCGGACGGACTTAACCGCGGTGCGCGAGATCGGTCGAGCCACACAGGGCGTACGGCTCATCAAGCTCCGCGACAACGACCGGGTTGTAGCCGTGGCAAAAATGGCCCATGAAGACAACGGGGAAAACGGCGCGCACGATGAGCACGATGAGCCCGAATCCTCCGGTGAGACGGCGGGCGAATCACACGACGCCACGCCGGATGAGCCTTCTTCTTAACAGGCATCATGAGCGGGTCATCAAGCGCCGATCCCCGCTTTCGACCTGGCGGATCCGGTTCGTAATACGGGCAGTCAGTGAGTGGTTCCTATCCAACCGCCCGCGTCGCCGTTTATGCGTTATACTGGCTGCGGTGCCACTGTGACGTCGTCAACCAACGCAATTGAAAACCAGCTACGCAGCTCCGCCCCGCCTCCCGTGACCGACGAGGTGCTCGTCGACCGCGCCGCCGGAGGGGATGAATCGGCCTTCGCTGCGCTGATGCAGCGCTACGACCGGTTGGTGCGCTACACCGTCTTTCGTATCGGACCGGCGCGGTGTCGACAAGATCCATCCTGGTTGGATACGGTCGCGGCCGATACCTGGGTCGGATTCCTTCGCTCCGTGAAGCGATCGGGCGACATCCCGGACACGCTTGGGGCCTATCTCCTTCGGGTGGCACGCAATCAGGCGGTGTCAGCCCTGCGTTCGGCGCGGCGGGCGGACGAGCGGGCGACGCGTGCGGTGCAGGTCGGTCCGGTGACCGACGTCGACCCGGCTCAAGACCTTGCGGTGCTGGAAGATTTGGAAGCCCTCCGCCTTTGCCTGTTGCGCCTGCCCGAGGACGACCGGCTGATTGCGACGCAGTTATCGGCCATTCTGGATCGGCGCTGGCAGGAGGCGTCCCGTGCCCTAGGTTTGCCGGAATCTACCGTCCGATCTCGCTGGAAACGGACGCTGGAGGCCCTGCGTACGTGTCTGAGAGGAAAAACAGGAAAGAACTTCGCGCCTCCGGGAGGAAGTGGCGACGATTAGAGTAAAGGGCGGGCGGTGTGCGCCCGTTGCATATAGGTTTTGGCTTCTGTGAACCATGCAGGATCAGCGACAACAACTCGATCCCGTCGAATCGCTTTGGCGGGCGCTGGACGAGGCTGAGCGGGGCGGAGTGTTTGGACGCACGCCGGTTTCGCTCGAGACGGCGGGCTCCGTGGCGGATTCGCCGGGCGCAACCGAACCCACACTCCCGGTCTGGGTTCTGCACCTGAGACGCCACTGGGTGCGGATCGCGGCCATGCTCGCCCTCGTGGTATCCGTCTGGGGTTTCTTGCTTGTCCGCGAACTCAACCACATTCGAAAGGATCGTGCGCCGGCCATCGCCTCGGTGACACAACCGGGTGACACGCTTGGTGATCGATTCGCCCTTCGCTGCCTCAGTGGACCCGGCGGGTCGATCGTCGAAGGATGTCGATCCTTCGACCTTGATACCGACGGGCAGGTAACCCTGGCCGACTACGGGGCCCTCCAGCGGGCACCCCGGCCCCATCGTACCCAGTAGCCGCTTGGATCGGGACTATCCCCAGGCCCCTGCTCAAACCGACGGCACCGTCGGAGCCGGATGCTCAAACGGGGGTTCACGGCGGTCCGCCACTACGTTTGGAGCGAGAATCCAACCCGCCGTCCTCGCCGCACGCCTGCGCCTGAACTCGCGTTCGCACCAACGATCCGGTCCGCCCGCCCGCTATAGCATTTCCCGTCTTTGTGCGCCGAGCCGCGGGCTTTATGCCCGCGCGATCTTCCCGGTCTCGATGCCGGTTCGGG
>CAZWWW010000156.1:0-7075 GCA_964637715.1 uncultured Phycisphaeraceae bacterium
CAATGCGGCCAGCGTATCGGCGTCGGTGCTGAATCCGGTTTTTGTTTTTCTGACCGGTTTGAACCCGAGTTCGTCAAACAACACGGCCGCCAGTTGTTTGGTCGAGTCAATGTTAAACGTATGTCCGGCGGCGGCGTGGACCTCGCGCGTCAACTCGATAAGACGCTCTTCGAGCCGGCGACCGAGCGTTTTGAGCAGGTCTGCGTCGAGTGTTATCCCGTTGTGCTCCATCTCGGCGAGCACGTCGATGAGTGGCATTTCGATGTCGCGAAAGAGCGGTTCAACGCTGGATCCCCTCATGCGCGGTTCGAAATGTTCATACAAGCGCCAGGTGAAATCGGCGTCCTCCGCGGCGTATTCGCCGACGATGCGCGTCTCGACCTGATCGATCGTTATCTGGTTTTTCCCTTTGCCGATCAGATCGGTGATCGGAATCATTTCGTGGTCCAGAACCGCTTTGGACAAGGCGTCGAGCGAATGCGAATTGCGGAGGGGATCGAGCAGAAAGCTCGCCAACAGGGTATCGAACACGACGCCTGCCAGTTTGACCCCGCACTTGCGCAGGACAAGCGCATCGTATTTGATGTTGTGTCCGACCTTACCAACGCCTGCGTTCTCCAGCACCGGTTTGAGTGCGGCGACGACGGCGTCACGGTCCAGCGGGCGACCAAGGGTGGCACGAACCGGCAGATAATAGGCCTCACCCGGTCGAAACGCGAACGACAGGCCCACCAACTCCGAACGGATCGGATGCAACCCGGTCGTCTCGGTGTCGAGCGCGAACACCGTTTGCTGTTCAAGACGTTCCATAAACTCGGAGAACGCCTGCGGTGTGTCCACCAGAACGTACGCGCTCCGATCCGCAACGGCGACAGCGGCAGCCGCGGGGGAGGTGGAATCACGCCCGTCGAGACCGGATTCAATAGCTGCGGATTCGTCAGTAACGCCGATCAGAGGGGCCAACTCGGAAAGCGTCTCGCGCACCGTGGTGAAACCAAGCTCATCAAAGATGACCCGAACCGGCGCGAGCTTGAGTCCATGCAGGTCGCACGCCGTCAGGTCAAAATCAAACGGCACGTCGCGCCGCAGCGTAACGAGTTGCCGTGTTGTGGGCATTTGATCGGCGAACGCCTTCACGTGATCGGCCAACTTGGGTGAGAGCTTGTCGGCGGCGGAAAGCACCGCTTCGGCTGTTCCGAACTGATTGATTAGTTTGGCCGCCGTTTTGATGCCGACGCCTGCGATGCCCGGGATGTTGTCGGTTGAGTCGCCCGCCAGCGTTTGCACTTCGACAGCCTGCTCCGGTGCGTACCCCTTCGTGTCGCGCAGCGCCGCCGGATCAATCTCTTCATTCTTTGTCGGATCGAAGAGAGACACTTTGTCGGACAGAAGTTGGTGGAGGTCCTTGTCGCGGCTAACGAGAAACAGTTTTACGTCGTCGTTCCGAAGCCGTTCGGCAAGCGTAGCCATGACGTCATCCGCCTCGAAACCGGGCACGCGCAGGAGTGGAACGCCCATCGCTTCAATGATCGACACGATGCGATCCGCCTGGACGTGTAGTGCTTCGGGGGCGGGCTCGCGGTTTGCTTTATAGGCGTGGTCAATATCGCACCGAAACACCGTTTCGTCGCTGACGTCCATCGCAACGGCCAGGTAATCGGGGCGCCGCTCGCGGATGAGCCCGAGGAGGGTCATGCAGAACCCGTGGGTGGCACCGGTGGGTTCCCCCGAGGGGCTGGTGAGTTGCTGCGGCATCCCAAAGAATGACCGATAAACCAGGTAATGGCCGTCAAGTACGTAAAAGGTCTTGGCCATATCGGTTCAGGGTATCCGGTGAGAACTTCCGCAGCCTATAAGGGTAACCTCTATCCCCCGGGGGCACGCTAGGATCGTCCGAAAGCCGTGTCAAGTATGGCGCACCGTCCCCATTCCTTCGCCGGTCACAAGTAGACGTAGGACCGCTCCGATAGACCCTTCGTCGGGCCGTCTCACAGCGGGCGTCGGTTCGTCACAGCGCGGACATGGGGCGCGGGGTTTTTGAGCAGGTGAGCAATATGGCACGAACCGAAATCTTGCTGGAATCAGGCACGAACGAACTTGAGGTGTTGGTCTTTTCTCTGGCGGGGCAGCGTTACGGCGTCAACGTAGCCAAAGTACGCGAGGTGATCAAACCGGTGACCACAGCCAGTCTGCCCGGATCGCACGCCGCCGTTGACGGGGTGTTCCAGCTTCGCGAGAAAGTGATCCCCCTGGTCAACCTCCAACGAGCGCTGGACCTTTCCGGGTCGGGAGAGGGCGGCGAAGGGAAGATCATCGTCATGGAATTCAACGACACGCGTGTAGCGTTTCTTGTGGACACCGTGGAGCAAATATATCGAGTGAGCTGGAAGGACGTGTCCAGCGCGCCGGACGGCTCGGGATTGAGCGCCGCCCCACTCACCTCGATCGCCTTCATCGACGAGGCGATGATCCCGATGCTCGATTTCGAGCGTCTTGTGTTTGAGATTGCGGGCGTGGATTTGTTCGACGAACCGGAGCAATCAGAGAACGAGGGCGCGAACCGGGGGGCGGTGCGTATCCTACTAGCCGAGGATTCGCACGTGATGCGCATGTTGATCGAAAAAAACCTGAGCAAAGCCGGGTACCGCAACCTGACCCTCTGCAATGATGGTCAACAGGCCTGGGACGCGTTACAAGAGAACCATCGTGACCACGGCGAGGCGGGTCCGTTTGATCTGTTGATTACCGACATCGAGATGCCCCAGATCGACGGGCTTCATCTGACACGGCGTATTCGCGAGCACGATTATTGGGACACGCTGCCCATCATCATCTTCAGTTCGATTGTCAGCATCGATAACGAGAAGAAATGCCGGTCCGTCGGTGCCGACGCCCAGATCACGAAACCGCAGCTCGGTGAGCTCGTATCACTCGTGGACGGTATCATGGAAAAAGTGCGATCCGGCGAACGACCGTCACCCAAGACCAAGAGATTGCAGCCCGCGTGAGTCGGTGTGTCAACGCCCGTATCCGGTTCGCGGCTCAATGGGTTCCACAAAACAATCGCAAACACGCGGGCGGGTCAGCGATGCACAACGCGGAGGTTATCGTCGCGTCTTGGAACCGCTCCGAACGTCGCGCAACGGCTTGGCTCGTCGTGGTTTCTTGGGCCCCGCGTATTCACGCGAAGGTCGTGCACCGTTCATAAACGCAACGATATCGAGTTCGTCCAACACCCCATCACGATTAAGATCAGCCGGTGCGAGGTAGTACAGCCCACGGCGTTGCAAATCGCGGATGGAAATCGAACGAATCGGCCCCTCCTGCGGCTGACCGGAGGCGAGGGGGGCGGGGCAGCAATTCGGCTCGCTCACGGCGAAGCTGTTTATCTGCACGAAGACGAAATCGACAAGATCGATCACGCCGTCGCCGTTGACGTTCCCATCAGGCGCAGGTGAACCGCAAGGTGAGTTCGGTGTCGCCGGCGCCAGAAACTCACTAACGAAGACGCCGAAGTCGAGCACGTCAATAAAGTCGTCGCCGTTGAGATTTCCGCCCACCAGCCAGTGCCCGCCCGCCGCGGGGTCGCCGGTAAAGGTGCCCGTAAAGTTCACCCCATCGAGGGTGGCGAAGTCCGTAGCGGTGCTCCGCAGCGTATGCAGCGGATCGCGCGCGGTCATGCAATCCCATCCACCACCGGGAATGTCGAACGTAACGCCCGACGCCTGCCCGCTCGCGAACGATATGTCCTGCTCAACGGTGGAGTGGCGCTGCGGTCCACCCACGGCGTCACAATCCCACAAGTCAAACGTAATACAGCGGGTGATAGGCCCGGCTGCAACCGAGGGCGAAAACTCGATACTCGTTGTGACGCTGGACGGATTGACCGTTACGTTAAACGCGCAACTTCCCGTCAGGCCACACGAGTTGGTGCTGCTGCAAACGACCTGCGTCGTCCCCGTACCGAACGGCGAACCGCTCGCCGGTGTGCAGGTGACGGGCAGCACGCCGTCGCAGCTATCGTTGGCAACGGGATCAGCCCAGGAAACAGTCGCGTTCACCGAACCCGGGTCCGGAGAGACAAACATGTCGGTCGGGCACCCGGTGAGTACCGGGGCGCTGTCGTTGGAACTCAACTGAGGCAACCCCGCCAGGTCGCCCGGCACGACGGGTACGCCGCCTGCCGCCGTTAGTAAGTTGCTCTGGCCGTTCGGACCGCTCAGTCGGAACACAACAAACGGCGCACACTCAGCCACTACATCGAAGGTCGCCACGGCCAGCGCCGTCGGCTGTGTCGCCCCCGGTTGACCGATGTTTACGCCGACCAGGTAGTCGATCGTTCCGGCGAAGACGTCGACGCTGTTGTTGAGCTCAAGGCTGAAGGGTGACGTTGGATCGGCGGTTTGTCCCGGTCGGATGCTCACGAGGCTCAGCGCCGACGCGTCGTAAGAAAGGAAGAACTGCGCCGCAACGATCGGGGTATCCGCGGATACGAAGGAAAGATTGACGCTGACGACCAACTGATCGCCGAGGGCGTAGCAACCCTCAATCGGTAGTGAGCCCGGACTGGCAATCAGTTCCAGCGCCGACCCGCAAACACAGGTCCCCGGTCCGCATACGCTGTCGCCGGGGCATTGGATATCGCTGGTGCAGGGAATGTTCAGGAGTTCGACGTCCGTGTTGCGGCAGGCGCCGTTAAAGCATTCGTCCACGGTGCAACCAAGCCCATCGTCACAGGCAATGTTTTCGCCGTTGGGCACGGGGCTGTGCGTAACCTGGCCCGTCGATACATTGCAAGCATCGGAAGTACATGGATTCACGTCATCGATGACCTGCGTGGTACCGTTGGAAGGATTGCAACATTCGATCCCCGACTGGAAGTTCGGTGTGTTGCTACAGACGCCGGCGCTGCACGTGTCCGTTGTGCAGGCGTTCACGTCGTTGCAGCTTGTCGTACTCATGTTCAACGTGAACGTGCCGCGGGCGCCGCCTACACCGTGAACGAGAATGCGATACACCGTACCGGCTGTCGAACACCAACTGATCGATTCCTGGCTGCCACAGGTGTCGTTGGCACCCGCCACGCAGGTCAGGGCGGCGCAGTCGCTGCCCTCGAACACGGTAAGCCGTGTGTCAAAGGATGCTCCGGAGCATAGTGACGCCGTTATCACGCCGCCGTTACCCGTGACGGAATACCATACGCCCGGTGAATCGACAGCTACCTGACAAGCAGGCAACCCGGTGTCAACCGTAGCACCAAGGGTCGCTCCGTTGGTTGATGATGGCAGCGAAACCGATCGGGCGGTGTTGCAGGCGTCGTTGGGTACGCAGGCAACCGAAAGGTTTCCGGACCCCGTGAGCCCGCCCGAACCGCCTATCCGAATCTTGTAACACGTTCCTTGTGTCACGGACGGTAGAACAACTTCAGACGTCCCACCGGCACACCCCACTGCATCATCATTGCAAGCGGCAAGATCCGTGTCCGTCAAGGGGCACACACACGTGTTGTACACAGCCAAGCGTGTATCAAAGTCCGCGTCGTTGCACGTCGAAACGGTCAGAACGCCGTTGCAAGACGCGGTGTAGTCGAACCAGACGTCGTTTTCGACCAGTCCGCCGTCGCCGTTGTCGCACCCGCTTCCGGGATGAGAAGGACCGTCGGTCGTCGTGTGTTGCGTTGTAAACGGTGTTACACCATCGAACGCGGTCAAAGGACTGTCGCAGCTATCATTAGGAGCAGCCGAGGAGACCGGAATGGTTAATGGCGTCGAAGTAAAGGGGATAACCGTGTTGAAATTCGACACATCGATCAAAAACGTTACGTCAACGTTTGTGTCCAGAGAAACATCGAAACTGCCGAGCGCGTCATTCGACGCCTGGAAAATAACGGTTCCGAGGTAGAGGGGTGTCAGTGCCTCGACCGACAAAGTGCTGTTAAGGAGTGTCGCGCCAAAAGTAGGTTGTCCGGGAATGGCGGCTGTAATGGCCGACCCCGAGGGCAAGGACGCATAGACCCAGTCGCCGCGCGCCTCGTCGATAAAACTAGGTCCTGAACAGCTCCCCCCCGGACAATCCGTGACAGAATTGGCGACGGTACACAGCCCGCCGACATTTGTGCCTCCCAGACAAGTATACAAGCCGGTCAGCGTCGATGGTGCAAGCGTCAATGTGCCGGTTGTTGCCCCCACGGGTTGCGTAAGCAGGGTCATTTGATACCCGCGCAGGAGTTCGGGAGAAACGACATCATTCACAAACACGTCTACGGCAACCGTGCTGCCCGGACTGACCGGACCGCTACCGGCGCGCTGCAGCGATACTGTGGCGGCGTTGGCGGGGGAGGCGATCCACACGGCGCACAGCAACAAGCAGCCGAAATAGGATGAATGTCGTTTCATGCTTCGATCCCTAGGTTGCGCTTTCGCATGCGCTGCGTTCAGCCGGGTGTCGGCCATTCATGTTTCGTCGATCATCCATTCCCGCCCCTTCGCAGATCCTAGGGACAGGGGGCGGCACACGTTACGCGGAAGGATGCCCCCTGGAACGCCTCCACGTTGGCTGTGATGTCGAAAAAATTGACCTTAAAATTAGGGGTGCAAATCGTAGACCCTCCCGATCCCACCAAATCCGTCGGCTCGATTCGGATTCCAGGCGTCGCAGCGAACGCATCCACCGTCGCAGATATATCGATAAAGTTAGCGGAGCCGTTCGGCGGGGATGCGGTATCGCCCCAAGCCCATGTCGTCACGTTCACCGGGTTGGAAAGCAGTTCGCCCTGAACCGCACCGCAATCACCTTGTATTGTATACAGCGTCCCGGGCTCGATATCCGCACCTGACACGCTAATAGTTCCCCATTCCGATGGCAGGCGATATTGGGCTGTTGCACCGAGTCGGGCGTCGCTGCAGGTTCCGGTACCACAATCAAGGTCATTCTGGCACGCCTGACCGGCCGTCGCGCCGTCGCGGCAAAACATGTTGACATACTTGGCCACGCACGAGACATCCGGGTCGGTGGCTGAACCGCTCACCAGGAGCGCTTCAGGCTGAGAACCGGCTGCCGGGGTAATATCTATATA
>CAZWWW010000157.1:0-7054 GCA_964637715.1 uncultured Phycisphaeraceae bacterium
AACACGGGCAAGCTGCTGCTTGCCCATGCCACCCGAAAAACAAGGTGTGACAAAGGACCAGCCGATGCACACATGGGTTTTTCATCATCCCGCCACGCGTTTCAACAGCATGGCGGGTGGATGCGAACGACCGTTGAGACCAGGCCGACACCTGGGTGGCACCCCGTTTGCCGCCCTGGCGTTCCGTTCGGTAATCGCAGAGTATCAGCCGTCAAGTCGATCGTACGCTCGGTCTGCCATCATCATTTCACAGGGTCGCGACGGCCCTTGCAACGCTCCACCGGCTGGGGCCGGACAATTTCGTTGTCAGCGGCGCACCATCGTGGTTATACTGCCGTCACAGGCAGGGGTCAGACTTTGTCGCCCCCGAGCTATGCCGGTTCCACGCACCATCGGGAAAAGGAGGTCCGATGCGACGACTCGCGATCATCAACCAGAAAGGCGGCGTCGGCAAGACAACCACGACGGTCAACCTGGGTGCCGCCCTGGCTCAATCGGGAGCCCGGGTGCTGTTGATCGATCTTGACCCACAGGGTCATCTTACGCTCCACGCGGGTCGAGAAGTGACCGACGGCGACTCGAGCGTGTACGACGTACTCATCTCCGGAACGCCGGTCCTGTCGGCGTGTATGGACGTCAGCGAGAACCTAAAGCTGCTACCGGCTGACATAGACTTGGCTGCGGCGGAATCGGAACTTGTCAGCGTAACCGGGCGCGAGGTCGTACTTCGCGAAGCGATCGATGCGGTCGGTGACGAATTCGACTACCTGCTTGTCGACTGTCCGCCGTCACTCGGGGTGCTGACGGTTAATGCGTTGGTGGCGTGCAGCGAGGTGGTGGTTCCGCTTCAGACGCAGTTTTTCGCCTTACAGGGATTGAGCCGCCTTTTTGATACGATCATGCTCGTCAAGCAGCGGATCAACCCGGGGCTTTCCGTACTCGGTGTTGTGCTGTGTATGCACGAGGCGCAGACGCGTCTGGGAAACGAAGTCGTCGACGACCTCAGGCGGTTCCTCGACAGCGGACGCGGCGGGGGGGCTCCGTGGGCCAAGGCACGGATCTTCAACACCTGTATTCGCCGCAACATCAAGCTCGCCGAGGCGTCCGGGTTCGGGCAATCCATCTTCGACTACGCCCCGCGCAGCAACGGCGCACTCGACTACGCCGACCTGACCGACGAAATCTTCGGCGCCCCCGCCGCGCTGGTGACGCGCGACCGGCACTCAGCCGCCGAACCGGTAGAGCCTAACGGCGATGAAACCGAATCGACCATCTCTCCTACCGCGGACCGCCGGGCGGGGTGGTCGTCCGCGATTCAATCGGCGTCCACCGGTGCCAATGGGCGTTTGTCGAGCGCGCCTTCGGGGGCAAGCCCTCTGCGCATCAAGGAAACGACTGATGTCTCCGCTACACCCCCATCCGAACCCGACCGAATTGCAACTCCGGTTAAACCCGGACCATCGACCGAGCCTGTCGAAGACGCGTCAACCCGCCCGGCGGTTGCACTGGGCACCGGCTCCGAAGCGGTGTCTCCGAGCGCTAGCCGCACCGCGTCGCTTGATTCAGACCGACCGTCATGACAGGGCTTGACACCCGATATGTACGCCGGCGGGTGCGGTGGTGGATCGCGTTCTGGTGTTTCGCGTTTTTGCTGACGCACGTTCCGCTCGGCGACGTTAAGGGGCCGTCGATTCAGGGTGTCGACAAGCTGATTCACTTTTCGATTTATTTCGTACTTACCTGGTTGGGGGCCCGTGCGCGCAGCGTGTCGGTGGCGGATCGATCGCACAGGCTCATGATCCGCTGGGCGTTCGTGTTCGCCGCGTACGGCGTGGTGGACGAATGGCTTCAGGGCTTCGTGGGGCGAACACCGGACGTCTATGATTGGTTAGCCGACATCACCGGAATCGCCTTGGCCACGGGATGGCTGGCATGGCGCATCGATCGTCCCATAAGCCCGCGCAGACGCGAGCCGGGTTAACGGCGGCAAATGTAACACCGGCATAACTTGTTCCGTCAACGCACACGTCGCCACGAGATAGCTGGACGACTATGATACTATAGGAAGCGTGGTCGCGTCCGCCTCGCCCGAGGGTTTGGGAGACGGTGTACGTGTACAAAAGCGGCACTCAACGGGCGACGCCAGCGGTTGATGTGTTGTAGGCGGGCATCTTGTTGAGCAAGTTTTTTTGTCAAAAGGTAGCGGTCGAACCGCTGTTTCGCACGGTCCGTTCGTGGGTAATGCGACGATACAGGGTAAACGAGCCTGCGTGAAGCTGGTGCGTCTGTGGGAGGAGTGGTTCCGAAATGGCGAAGAAGAAAACGGTGCTCGTCGTCGAGGATGAGGAAGCGATCCGTCGCGGCGTGTCGGACATGCTCCACATCGCCGGGTATCAAGTCGTCCAAGCGGCGGACGGCGTCGCCGGGTTGACCGAGGCGCGGCGTCCGGGGATTGATCTGCTGCTGTTGGATCTCCTGCTGCCCAAGAAGGACGGCTTCGAGCTGCTCACCGAGTTGCGTTCAACCCACCCTTCGTTGCCTGTCATTCTGCTGACGGCGCGTGGCTCCGAGGATGATCGGGTGCGCGGGCTGCGCATCGGGGCGGACGATTATGTGGTTAAACCGTTCTCCGCGCGCGAACTACTAGCCCGCGTGGAGGCGGTCTTGCGTCGCAGTCCCGAGCGAGTTCAACCGCTCGTGAAAATCGTGGCAGGCGAGACCACCGTGGACTGCGGGCGGCGCGAAATCTGCCACGGTTCGGGCGAGCGCGTCGCGCTGTCGCAGATGGAGACGGACATCCTCATGCGCCTCGCCGCCCACGCAGGGCGGGCGGTGTCGCGGGACGAATTGCTCTCGTCGGTATGGGGACTGAGTGACGGGACCATTGAAACGCGGGCGATCGATATGCACGTCACGCGCCTGCGCCAGAAACTCTCTCGAGCTCCGGGCCAAGCCGCCCGCGACTGGATCGTAACGGTCCGTGGCAAGGGGTATATGCTCGGTCCCGACCTTGACGTCGTTACAGACTCGGAAAGCTCGGAGTCACCGTCATGACGACCTCGCGGCGCAACAAACTGGCGGCGATCGCCGTGTTCGCGCTGCTTGCCGGGGTTATGTGCGGCGGAATCGCCTGGGCAACGGTCGCCTCGCTCGAACTCACCAAGAACAGTTACCTGGCCGAACACGACCGCCACGTCCGCGAGGCTGTTTCCAAGCTCGACGGATACGTTAACGGCGTTATCAACACCGAGACCGCGCGCGAATACAAGGAATACCGCAGTCAATACCTGGCCGAAGCGGTCGCCGTTCAAAGTCGTGAAGGTATTGAACTCGACGCCAACGTGTTGCTCCCGTCACCGCTGGCGACCCGTGCCCCCGCACAGGATTGGGTTGATCTCTATTTTCAGGTGAACCCGGACGGCGTGGCGTCATCGCCCCAGGTGCCGATGGAGGGCACGCTGCATCTTCCGAGTCGGGCCAGGATGGCTATGGGGTGCGACCCCAACGTGTGCAAAACGTGGGCGTGGTTCACTACCAAAGCGTTGCCTTTGATCGACTTCGAGCGAATCGGATCGGAAGATGAGGAGGAAGAAGAAGATGGGCCGGTTGCGGAGTTGGACCAAGGCACCACGGCGCGGCGGCTGTCACGGACACAATACAGGAACCTGGCGAAACAATTAGGCGAGCGCCTGGCAGCCTCGGAATATCAAAAACGCAAAAAGAGTTATCAGCGGTCACAGGTTGGTCATCTTCCGCCCCACGAGTGCGTTCCGCAGCACATCGCCGAAGCGAACATCCTCGACCCCGGCCAGCCGCGGGTGCACGCCGTCATGTCGGTCAGCTATTACGCGCCTGATGTGGAAGTGCGGACAGGCCGGTTCGTCGAACCGTTCTGGCTGGAACCGGAGCCTGAAGGAGGACCCAAACTCGCCTTCGTACGCCGTGTCTACCGCGATGACGACGTTTTTTATCAGGGGTTCATCGCCGATTGGAACCGGCTTAGAACCACATTGATCGATCAGGTTGAGGATTTGTTCCCTGAGGCTGACGTGCGGGCGACCTCACCGTCGGTGAAGTCTGATACGAAACTGGTCAACCTGCCGGTCGAACTGGTCGTGCCGGACGCCACCGCCGAAGCCTCCGCGGCGGCGTGGGCGTCGATCGGCGGCACGCTGTTCGCGACATGGCTGGTCGCCGTCGGCGTTCTGGTGGTGGCGGGCATCGGGTTGAGAAACCTGGTTGCGCTTACGGAACGTCGCATGCGCTTTGCCTATGCCGTAACCCACGAGCTGCGTACGCCGCTCACGACCTTCCGCCTCTACACCGACATGCTCACAGCCGGGCTGGTACCGGATCAATCGCGGCAGGAGTACCTCGAAACGTTGAACTCGGAATCCAAGCGTTTGTCTGATCTGGTTGAGGACGTGCTGGAATTCGCCCGTCTTGAGAACCACAAGGTGAAACTCAAGCAGGTCGATACCGACGCTCCCTCTCTGCTGGCTATGATTGCCGAAACGCATGCCAAACGATGCGCGGCGAGCGGGTTGCAACCGGTCACCGAATCCACCATGACCAACGGGCAGGCCCTACGGGCGGACGTTGATGTCGTGAACCGCATCGCCGGTGTGCTGATTAACAATGCGTGCCGCCATGCGGGCGGGCTCGAAGGCGGGACGGTATTACTGCGTCTCGGCGCGGAGAACGGTCATGTGCATCTGGACGTCATTGATTCGGGACCCGGTGTCGAGCGCGGCGACGCACACCAGATCTTCAAACCGTTTCGACGGGGGCGCGGTGTCGACAAGCAAGCGCATGGAGGCGTCGGGCTGGGTCTGTCGCTGGCACGAAGTTGGGCGCAGATGCTCGGTGGGCGGCTCGATCTCGTCGCCCGCCAGGATGAGCAGTATGGCGGCGCACATTTCCGCCTGACCTTCCCCGCGAAAGCCCCGTCCAACAATTAACCGCCCACCAGACGCGACTTGACGGTTCGATGGGCCCTGCCGATGCGTCCACCGGTCCAACACACATCCAACACATCCAACACATCTGATCTATCGCAAGCTTCCGGATGAAGCAAAACGAGTAATCGCCGGGCAACTGGACACGCCCTCGAAGCCCGTCTTGCAAGGGGGGAGGGGGATCCGTGACAGTTCAAGCGGCTTCAAGGTGGGGCAGGTGGTTCGTCCGGATGGCGCCAGCCCTAGGGCACCCGAAGCTCCAGGGTGTGAGTTCGTCGGCCGTCGTTCAGTTCGCGAAGCACCAGGCGTACGCGGCGCCCGATGAGCGCCAGGCCTCGTTGAATCCGGTAGACCGCCGATTGTGTATCGCCCGGTTCCAGGCCGGTAAACGGGCGGTATTGGCGTTCGCGTCCCGGCACGCCCGCCGCACTGCGGAAGCTGATGGTTTCGTTGGAGTTGTTCGTGATGGCGTGTTGAAGGATGAGCTGGTCGCCGTCGACGTAGGCCATGCCCCATACATCGAGACCGCTCAGCCCGAGCTCGAACCGCAAGGGAATATCCAACAGGTACGGCGGATCGGTCAGCCGCATCCGTGCATGAAACGTCTTGGGCCCGGCGCTCTCTGTCGTGGGGAGCCGAATGGCGACAGGAATGCGTTCGATCCGATTCGGCGTAAGGCGCACATCGACGCCGCGTGGAGCCACTTCCCAGGAATCCGGCACGTCGAACTCAATACGCCCGGCCACGGCACGCGATCCACGATAAGCACCCGACAGCGTGAAATCAGCCGTCTCGTCGCCGGACTCGACGTGTGCTGGCGACAGGGTCCAAGAGGCGGTCAGGTCCACCAGCCAGCTCTCCACGCCGTCGACGAACACTGGTGCGTCCGTCAGTGTCACAATCTGACGCCCGGTATCGTCGCGGTCCAGCGGGACGACCTTGCCCCATAGACCGATCTGTCGATCGGCGCGACCGAGTTGAACGACGCGGCGCACGACGTTCTCACCGCTTCCTATCGCCCACATCGCCAGCACGCTGTGCGTTCCGTCACGAAACGAGACACATCGGATATCGTCGGCAAGATCCAGCACCGGACCCGGTGTGGCACCCCCGAGCATGTCCGAAATCGTGCGCAGTACCACGTACGTCTCTTTGGGTTCGGTCACCAAGCCCTGCGCCGTCTCTCGAACGTGCCACGTCTGAGGTACAAACACGGTACGCGCGCCGGCGTGTCGGGCCAGAATCACGCGGCGCGCCCAGTCGGTCAGCCTCGCACGGCGCGCATACGCCTTTTCGTCGAGCGGGTCGACCCGCACACTCACCGAGTCGACACCCGCGGACCGCCATGCTTCAAGAACGGGCGCAAAAGAATCGGCGGGTATAGCGGGACCAAAAGAGACGGTCACATGTTCGACGTCCGACACCGTGCGAGGCGGTGCCATCCCCGCGTCACCCGGCGCGGCGAGCTGGGGGTCGGTGATAAACGGACGCAGCGTCGTACGAACGTTTTTCAGCACATCGCCCAGCCGTTCCGCCGTCAGAATCGTGCTGTCGCCGTCGGCTCCGATCTGCCACCAGCGAAACGTTCCGGCGTACGGCGCCGCCACGATCGCCAGATGTTGTTCCCAGGCCTTCGGGTCGGTACTAAGCAGGTCCATTAATCCGGGCGCATAGGCCCCGGCTGCATGGACTAGTCTTCCCGGCGCGCCGTGGAGCACCGCGGTGACCGAAAAGTTGTTCTGGATCAACGATTGCAGCATGCGATCCAGTTTTCTCCGTTCGGCCGGGTCCAGGCGCCGCTCAGCGCGACCCGACCAGACCGGAATCTTTACCGCATGGACATGCTGGTTTAGCAGGAGCGATTCCTCCGTCTCCGGGTCGCTGCGCATGGCCGGATCGATCGCCACCCCAAAGGATCGAGCGACGGTTTCCCGGCTTCCGTGACGCGGGGCCAAACGCACGAAGTCCAGTGAGCGTCTCATAAAAATCTCACCTTGTGCGCCGACGGCCAGCTCGGCGTGGTACAAACCGGGTTCGAGGTGCTCGACCGAAAGCTTGTTCGGTGCCGCTTCCGATGCCCCCCCAACCCAACCCCC
>CAZWWW010000158.1:0-6922 GCA_964637715.1 uncultured Phycisphaeraceae bacterium
GGGCCTGATGGTCGCGTTTGCGTGGCCGTTCGCTTTTGAGTTTGCCGAAACCAGACCCGTGCGAATCCAAGCCGGCACACGAGTAGCGACGCACGGCGGTGCATCGATGCGAACGCCACCATCCGTAAAAAAAGGCTACCCGCCGGCCTCAGGGTTCCAGGACCGTCCATCTCCCCAAAGACGGTCCCTTCTTAGCTGAGTTCGGCGGGTCGCCAGCAGAGGAATCTGTGCTCCGTGGGACAAAGGAACACGCCTCAATCCACCCCATTTCGCCGTGTGTTTCGGTTGGAGGTTTTGGTCCACCCGGTTCTTAACATTGACACAGAAGGGCATATACCGTGCCAGACAGAGAGCGATTGCGTCAGGATTCCGCTGCGCGCTCCTAACACGCTTATACATATATGGTTATGGGTTTTCTAAGGGCCATTTTCCGGCGGTTGCGGGGCGGAGAACGGCATCTCGAGCCGCGATATAGTGCCCATTTCGGGTAATAGTACCCGAATGGTTCCGCGCCCGGTTGGGATCCGTTCAAACGATCAGCATCGCATCGCCGTAGCTATAAAAGCGATAGGCGCCGGCGATCGCGTGGGCGTAGGCTTTGCGGGTCAGGTCGATACCGGCGAAGGCCATCACGAGGGCCAGGAGTGTGCTTTTCGGCAGATGGAAGTTGGTCAACAGAGCGTCGACCGCGCGAACCCGGTACGGTGGATAAACAAACAGGTCGGTCCAGCCCGACGAGGCACGTAGGGGTGTTCGAGCCCGATCCCCGTTCGCGTGTGCGGCGACCCGGGCGACTGATTCCAGGACGCGAAGGCTCGTCGTGCCTACAGCTACGACACGTCCACGGCGCTGCCGACAGGCATAGATCGCTTCTGCGGTTGACTCGGGAAGGTTGAACCATTCTTTGTGCATGATGTGGTCGACGATGCGCTCGGTCGCTATAGGCTTGAACGTGCCTACGCCCACGTGCAGCGTAACGTCGGCACACGCTACCCCCCGTTCTCGGGTCGAATTGAGCAACGAGTTGGTGAAGTGCAACCCGGCGGTCGGGGCCGCGATCGCCCCCGGTTCGCTGGCGTACACGGTCTGATAGCGTTCGCTGTCGTTACACCCCGCCTGCGACGCTTCGCCCGTCTTGCGCGCGATGTACGGAGGTAGGGGCGTGTTGCCCACGCGGTCGAGGATCGCCGCAACGGAATCGTCGCAATCGATCCGAATGAGCCAGTGTCCGTCGGCGAGGCGTTCGACGAGTTCCATCGCGATTGGTTCCGACGTGTTGTTTCGAGATTCTTTGAAAACCAGCCGTTCGGCGATACGGAGGCGTCGTGAGCCTTCGAGCATAACCCGCCAGATGCCAGAGCCTTGATCCTCGACAAACAAACCGCGTACCCTTCCTCCGGTGGCGCGCTGACATTGGAATCGGGCGGGCAGGACGCGCGTGTTGTTCACGACGAGCAGATCGCCGGGATCAAGCAGCGCGGGCAGATCGCGGATGGTTCGATCGTGCAGCGCGGCCGCGGCGCGATCCACGACCAGCAATCGGGCGTCCTCGCGATGGGCGGGGGGTTCTTGCGCGATCAGCGTCGTCGGCAGTTCGTAATCGAGCGCGCTCACCGGGAGCGGGTCCTCAGACCGGGAGGGAGGGTTCGGTTCGGGTTGCCGGGGGTCAGTCGCCATCAGCACCGACATGGTACCGGCACGCCCGGCGGTGCGTAAAGCGTGGAGCAGCAACCGGCTCGGGGTGACGTGCACGCCACGCGCGGTGCGTGTAGAGTGTGCCTTCGTTCCGGGGACTTTGGTGGCTATGTGGCACGCCGCCCCGGGGAAAACGGGCGGGCCTGTTTTTTCGGATCGTGTTATGCGCTGTTTTGTGTCTGCGTATCCATGGGATGTGCTCGACGAGGATGTGGAACACGCGCTGGACCGTGTGTGTGGCGAGCTCGGTGCCACGGGGTTGATGCTTCACGTCGCGTGCCCCGCCCTAACGCGTTTACGCCCCCGCGCGGTCGCGCCGCGCGTCGTGCGGTCGAGTGGCGGCGTATTCGTCAATGTTTGCGAGGAACACTACGCCGCCACGCGCTGCAAGCCGGTGGTATCTAAACGCACCGGATCAAGCGCCTTGTTGGACACGGTGGAGAAGGGCTGCGCCGCGCGGGCCATCGAACTCCGGGCAGCGATCCACGTGGCTACGATTGGGCGCATGGCCACGCGGTATCCCCACGCCGCGTGCAAAAACGTTTTGGATGACACCTCGCAGATAGGTCTCTGCCTGCACAACCCCGACGTGCGCGCCCTGCTTGGCGAACTTGTAGCCGAGGTGTCGTCGCATCCCCACGTAGCGGGCGTGGAACTGCACGACGTGGCGTGTGCCTGGTTCGAGGCGTTTGATTCCGGTCTGGTTGTTCCGGTGCAGCTTACCGACGTGGACCGAACCTTGCTGTCGCTTTGTTTCTGCGAGTCGTGTCAGCAGCAGGCGGCGGATGCGGACGTGGACGTTGCGTCCGTTCGGCGGTTCGTGCTGCAGGCGTTGAACGATCGGCTAGGCGGGGGAACGCCGGCAGCGCACGACGTACCCGGTCTTATCGAGAGGAGCGCCCCTTTTTCGCGGTTTATGATCTGGCGCGCCGAGAAGCGAACCGCGTTGCTTACGTCTCTGGCCAAGCGCGTCAACGGTACGTTGCTGGTGCGCCAGCCATCGCAACAAGCGATCGCCTGTGCGGAGGTTGTTTCCGCCCGCGATACCCCGTGGCGCGTTGCGATCGAACTGGATCCATCAAGTGCAACCCCAACCGTCCTACATGGCAACAACCCTATGGTTGAATACGCCATTCGGTTCGAGGAGCAGGGCACGCAGTACGGAGCCGCTCTGGTTCGTTTGGTTTCCGCCCTGGCATCACGCGGCGTGGAGGTCGTCACGTTCGACGATTACGGAGTGTGGTCCGAGCAGGCGATGAGGTTTGTCACGCAGGCGGTACGGTTCGGTCGGCGCGAAGCTACCGCACCACGCTGACTTTCGCGTCCGAGGTCGCTGTGGGTTTGTGCGGCGGCGTTTTCAGTTCAGCCAGTCCCGCCCGGGCCCAGGCGCAGTCGGGGTCGGCAACCAAAGCGCGTTCGAAGTAGCCTTTGGCACCATCGCTTCGCCGCGTCGATTTAAGCACTTCGGCCAGCAGGCACAGCGCGTCCGCATCGTCAGGCCGGTTGGCGAGCACGTCGTACAGCGTAGCCGCGGCGTCGGCAAAGGCACCGCGCTGCCATTGGATCGTCGCCCGCACGAGCCAGAGCTCGGGATGGTTGGGTGCGGTCTGCTGGGCGAGATCGATTGCCCGCGTGGCGGTCATCAGATCATTGAGCGCCAGCGCCGTTTTTGACACAAGGAGCTGGGCGAGCGCGTCGTCGGCGTGGTCGTTCGCGTAGGCGTAAAGGACATCCCGTGCCGCTTCGGCGGCGTTGAGCTCGAGGTAACACGCAGCCAGCGTACATCGGATCAACCCCCGATCGTCCGGGACGTCACTCCTATCGATGAGCGGCTTGAGCACCGTAATCGCTTGTTCACAGCGATGCTGCTGGGCGAGCAGTACCCCAAGCTCCCGGGCGATGGTCGGGCTTGTGCTCTGCGCGGCGAGGGCGTCGCGGTATCGTTCGATCGCGCCCTCAACGTCACCGGTGCGGGCCGCGATGTGCGCCGCGAGTGTCTTGATGCTGGCACGGTCGTCGTACGTCTCGCCCACTTCATCGAGAAGGGTCAACGCCTCAGCCGGTTTTGACAGCGCGACCAGGCATTCCGCCTCGGCGATCAAATAGGCCACATCGGTTGCATCGTGTTGTCGCGCGGCGCGGTAGAGTTCCAGCGCGCCCGCCAGGTCGTCGCGTTGTTCGTGGATGACGCCCTCGGTGTAGGTGAGGGCGGGTGAGCGCAGGCCCACGTTCGATGCGGCGCGGAGGGCGGTTTCAGCGGTAGCCGGTTTTCCTTGCTCGAGGTTGGCCCGGGCGAGCACCACATAGGCGCCGACTTCATGAGGATCGAGCGAGATGGCTTCGGTCGCCGTCATCACCGCGTTATCGAACTGCCCGCTCTCATATTGCTGGCGGGCGAGCTGGTACTTGAAACGCCCGCGTACTTCGCTCCATCGCTGCCGCGCCGCTTCTTTATCGCGTTGGTGGTGAAGTGTTTTGCATCCGCCCGCACCGAACGAAAGGGCGAGAACGGCGACGAACCCTACGCGGCGGATGTCAACGGTTCGCCATGCCGGCGCAAGGTTGGATGTTATGGTGTTGGCGTTAAGACGGGTCATGGTGTGTGCTCGCCCTGTGGGTCCATGACGGGATCTTTCCGGCCGAACGGTCGGATCGGATAGCCTTTTTCACGGGCGATCAAACGATAGAGGAACTCCCGCCCACCGGTTCCGTCTTCCGCCCAGGCTCGTTCGCCCGCCAATTGATCGCGCAACTTCAGCGCGTTGAAAAAACGTGAGTCACAATGAAGCGCCATGTTGGTGTGCCACAGGGCGTCATCACGCCGTCCGTCTTGCAGCGCGTCAACCGCCTTTCGGTAGTGGGACTGCGCGAGCCGGTCGCGCCCGATGCCCATCAAGCCTTCGCGGATGCCCACGCGGAGACGCTCGACATTATTCCATTGTTCTCGCGACGCGGCGGCGTAGGCGTCTTCGTCTTTTACGATGTGAATGGTAAGCAGGATAATCACCTCTTCGCGCGCCGTCGATTCGTTCTTGGATCGAAACAGCGCGCCGATCAGGGGAAGGTTTCCCATGGCCGGCACTTGTGAGCGACCGTCCGTGGTGACCTCGCGGAACAGCCCGCCGATTAGGATTGTTTCACCATCACGCAAAATGACATTGGTTGTCACTTCCGTGGTCTGCTCGGAGGGCAAGCCCTGCGCGGTGATGAACCCGACGCTGTCCTTGGGAAAGAGTTCCACGCGAATGCGGCCATCGTTGGCGATGAACGGGCGAAAGATCAGGCTCGTGCCCGTTTCGAGAAACTGCACGGACTGTACGGCCTGGGTTTCCGTGACGGTTGTTGTCAAGTACCCGTCGCGCTGGCCGACGATGATCTGTCCTTTTTGCTTGTTCAGCGCGAGTACTTTGGGGTTGGCGACGACCACCGTGTCAGTGATTTCCTCGAGGGCACGAACGAACACGCCGACCTGGTCTTTAATGACGCCGAAGGTGATGCCGCCGTCGGGGACGTTGCCGCGAAAATCCGTTTGGGCGATCGCATTGAACTTCTCGAACCGTGAGGTCGGCAGGTCGCCGACGTTCAGGTTCGAGATGGCACGCGACGTCGAGTTTAGGAGTTCAAGATCCACGCCGCCGACCAGCGTGAAGTCGATGCCCAGCGCGTTCTCGCTGTTCAAACGGGCGCGCAGGATCGTAGCTTCCACGAGTACCTGTTGGGGTTGGACATCGAGTTCGCGCAGTACCTCCGCGATGCGGCGCAGCGTGTCGGGGGCGGCGGTCACGAGGATGAAATCCTGGGCGGAATAGGAGGCGCCGCCGCCGTCGCTTGACTGGCTTTCCAGACCCGTGGCGGGCGGCACGGAGACGGCGATCGAATCATCCTCACCGAGCAGCGGGGCGAGGTACGACTGGGCATCGGCTGCGGCCAGGTAATTCAATCGGAAGACGCGTGACTCCTTGCGGTTTCGAGAGGCCAGCGCCTGGGCTTCAAGTTCCTTCGTCGTTTGGACGTAAATGAACTTCCCCTCGCGGCGAAACCCGGCGCCGTTGGGTACCAACACGGCGTTGAGCGCTTCCTCGAAGGTGACGCCGTAGAGGTTGGCCGTGACGGTTCCGTGTACGTCGGGTGAGGCGATGATGTTGCGCCGGCCTTCGAGCGACAAGAGGCGCAGAACCGTAGCCAGCGGCAAATCGGCGACGTGGAGATCGACAGTACCCCGGTCGTTGACACGAACGTCCGGCGCGTTGACATCGAGGGGTTCGTCTCTTGCCCCGTCGGGCGGTTCATCTGATCCCCCGGTGAGCAGCTTTCCAAGCAGCCCTGCGGCTACAGGGGGCGCATCCGTTGCGCGGGCGTCGCGCGGCGTGTCGCCTTGATCCTGGGACTGCACGGGGCTGGTCGCCAGGAGGGTGGCCAACACGACGTACCCGGCGCGCACCAGCGCGCTCATTCCAGGACGTTGCCGTCGACGACCGGCGGGAAGCCTCATGTCAAGCCTCGGCGCGCGGATGCCGGGTCGAACCGATCCGCGTCGGATTACGATCGTCCGGTTATCGGTCCGCCCCGCGCGGACCGGTGGACGTATCCGACTGGTTATCGGCACCTTCGAGGCGGACATGAAGCGTGCCCGTCTTTAGGCGTTTGTCGATCGCCTCAAGCAGTTCGTTGGTGCGCCGGAGCTCCTTGACGATCTCCAGACGCTGGGCGGCGGGGTTGGGAAGCTGTGCCTCGGCCCGCGGAAGGATCGGCTCTGGACCGAGCCATACGCGCAGGCATGTCAGTACGAGCAGCGCGCCAACGCTTCCGCGCACAAAATGTCGAACCGCAGAGTGATGTTTGTGGTGATCGGGTTGCATCATTGATTCTCCTGGTGACTATGAAAGCCAAGTGTCACGCTCTGCCACGCCTGATTGAACCGCGACGTAGTTACGGCCGTTTGATTCCGGATTACCCGCATACAACGCTGCGGGCAAGCAGCCTTCCGCTCAAGACGACCTGAAAAGCGCGAGCTAACGGGTCCGTCGTCCCGCCCGTTGAAGGATTTCCGGCACACGCCTGAAGCCCGTGCTTTCATCGGAATGATGGCCTGGTGCGACACGGGTTGTTCGGGCACTGTCAGCAGGCGCCCTTTATGAGGATATCGAATGAGCCGGGCCGTAGCTCGAGTGAAGCGTCACAGCTTATTCTTAGGGTTCGTTGTGGGTGGCATCTATGAGTAAGCCTC
>CAZWWW010000159.1:0-6920 GCA_964637715.1 uncultured Phycisphaeraceae bacterium
AAATCACGCTGTTGGTCGACTTCGTGCGGTCATGGACCGACCCCGTGCCCGACCTTGAGGCGGTGACGACGTTTGAAGGCGATGCGCGCGTCGGGGCGGCGCTGTTTCGGGCGAATTGCGCCGCCTGCCACGGTCGTCACGGTGAGGGGGGTATCGGTAATACGCTGAATGCGCCGACGTTTCTGGCCATCGCTTCGGATGCTTTTCTGCGCGATACGATCGTCTACGGTCGACCGAACACCGCCATGCCTATGTGGCGTCAATTCGATGCGCGTGAACTCAGTGATCTGATCGCGTTTATCCGTTCCTGGCAGCCACAGCGCAGCGACGCTGCCTCGGCGTTGTCATTGTGTCAGGCGGAGGAATCCGATGGTGTGTCGGCGGCGATCGGGCGGATTCTTTACAAAGCCAATTGTGTAATGTGCCATGGCCACGATGGGAGCGGCGATCTTGCCCCGTCGCTCAATACCCAGGCGTTTCTAACGGTTGTCCCTGATCGATATCTTGTGAACACGCTGATTGATGGGCGGCGTGGTACGGGTATGCCGAGCTGGCGTCATATGCGTAACGAAGACATTGCCTCGCTGGTCAAATATATCCGCACCTGGCAGGTCGAGCCGAGCAAGGACGAAGCCTGGTATACCCAGGTCGTGCCGCGCGGGGATTGGGATGCCGGTCGACATCTTTTCGTCGGGCAGTGCGCCGGGTGTCACGGCAGAGACGGCGAAGGGGCTACCGGACCGCAGCTCAACAATCCCATGTTTCTGCGCAACGCCTCGAATGTGATGCTGCGCCAATGGATTACCTACGGCAAAGAAGGTACGGCGATGCGTGGGTTCCGAAAGGGCGGGCAGGGCATCACCGAATTGACCGATCGGCAAATCGAGGACGTGGTCGCCTACCTCCGTTTGCTGGAACGCGCGGGCGAACACGACATCGAGCGCGTGGCGAAGTCGCCGAACGGTCGTCCGGAGCGCGGTGCGGTGCTGTTTGCCAGACATTGTACCGGATGCCACGGTGACAAAGGCCAGGGCTCCAGCGGTCCGGCGTTATCGAACCGCAACTTTCTCCGTTTTGCGTCCGACGGGTTCCTCATGGCGACCATGGCGCTGGGGCGTACGGGTACGGAAATGCGCCCTGTGAAACGCGGGCCTCAGTCGATTCTTAGTTTGAGCAGTGATGAGGTGAACGACCTGGTCGCCTACCTTCGTTCGTGGGAATACGACCCGCCATTCAAGCCAGGTCTGGACGTTCCGCAGCGGTTTGTGATCCCCTGGGATCTGGCGCGCGGGCGCACGCTGTTCACGTCGAACTGCTCGGGCTGTCACGGGACGGAAGGACGCGGCTCCTGGGCACCGGAATTGAACAACGAGGGATTCCTTTCCGCTGCGTCGGACGGATTCCTGCAGGCCACCATTGTTCGCGGTCGCAAAGGTACGGCGATGCGCCCGTTCGGATTGGGCAGCAACGGGCTGGCTGATCTGCGGAGCGACCAGATTGACGACATCGTCGCCTACATTCGGCACTGGTCGACGGAGACGCCGTCGCCCATGACGGTCCCGGCCGAGCGCTCGCTGGAGCGGATTGATCTGGAAGCCTCTTCGTACACACAACCGGTCGAACCAACGGACCACACCGAACTCACCGAGGAAACGAACCGCACAGAGGGCAGCGGCGGACCCGTGATCATGCCATCCAACAAAACAACTTTAATCCATCGGCGGGACGTCGCGCGCAACCGTGCGCTGCAATCCGCAAGCGTACAAGGAGACTTTAGACCATGAGCGATCAACGTCTTTCCGTGCTTAACGAGGAAGCGGACCCCGTTCCCTGCACGATCCACAGGCAAGTCAAAAACGGAAGCGAGTTCGATCGTCGTGCGTTTATGCGCATGGCGGCGGGAACGGGTGCGGCGGTGGCGGCGGCTCCGTTGCTGCCGGACGAGTTTGTTCAGGCGCGGGCGGCTCCGTCTACCGGCGTGACGACCGACAAGGGGATGAAGCTGCTTCAAGCGGCATGCCCCTACTGCGGCGTCGGTTGTGGGACGCTTATCAAAGTCGAGCACGGCAAAGTCGTCGGTATGGTGCCCGACAAGAAGCACCCCACCAATCGCGGTATTCAGTGCATCAAGGGGCTGAATGCGCATGAGCCGATCTACCGCGATCGTCTTACGAAGGTGTTGGTGCGCCGTGACATGAGCGATCCGCTGCGCGGTCATCTTTCGAGTACCAAGGGGCGCTTTGATGACGACGTGTTTCGCGAGGTCTCTTACGAAGAGGCGGAAGCGCTTGTCGCCGAGCGCGTGGCTGAGATCGTTAAGGAAAAGGGCCCCAATGCGATCGGGCTCGACGGGTCGGGCCAACTGACGATGGAGGCCCAGTGGATTGAAAACGTCCTTATGAAGGGTGTGGTCGGCAGCAATTCCATCGAAGCCAACGCCCGTATGTGTATGACGTCCGCGGTCACCGGTTATTTCTATTCGTACGGATCGGATGCGCCACCGACGAGCTATGAAGATATCGAGGAGGCGGATTTCATCACCTTCTGGGGACACAACGCCCGTGAGGCGCACCCCATTCTGTTTTGGCGCGTGGCGGATCACAAAGCCAAACACGACATTCCCACAAGCGTGGCTGATCCGCGCAAGACGGGGACGGTCATTGGGCTGGAAGACATCAATCCGCGCAACAGTTTCCACATTCAAACGCTCAACGGCGATATCAGTTATTTGAATGCCATTGCGCATCTATTGATGAAGCGCTACCCGCGCGCTTGTATGTCGGATGACTGGATGCAGCAGCATACCAACGGATGGAAGGATTTCCGCGACGGCGTGCTGCAACGCTATGCCCCCGAACAGGTCATCGAG
Source organism: uncultured Phycisphaeraceae bacterium (assembly GCA_964637715.1). Classification (GTDB taxonomy): domain Bacteria; phylum Planctomycetota; class Phycisphaerae; order UBA1845; family UBA1845; genus CAZWWW01. The sequence continues at coordinate 2,870 of CAZWWW010000159.1, forward strand.
CGGCTCAAACCGATTGACAACGGTCGCGTGACGGTCGAGACGCTGGAATCGGTGGCCCGTGCGTGGGCGGATGCATCCATTCGCGGTCGCGAGCGCGGGCGCGGCGGCGTGCTGAGTTTTTGGGGGATCGGCTACAACCAGATGCTGCACGGGCAACACAATACCATCAGCATCATTAACCTGCATCTCCTGACGGGCAATGTGGGGCGACCGGGGTGCGGCAGTCATTCGCAAACGGGTCAGCCCAATGCGATGAGTGAACGGCTTATGGGTGGACTGACCGGGCGTCTACCCTTCAACAAACCGCTCAAAGACGAAGCGTGGCGCAACCACATTGCCGACGCCTGGCGTGTGCCGCGCGAGCGCCTGGCGCAGACCTCGGTGCTGCCGAATCCCGGTATGGTGCTGGGTATGATGGAACGCGCGTTGAAAGGTGGGCTGGACGCCATGTTCTGGATGTACACCACGCATGTGCATCTGCCGGATGTGATCAACGTGGTTCGCCCCGCTATGACGAAGATGTTTTGTGTCGTTCAGGAGATCTACCGCCATGCGCCCAATGCGCTGTACGCGGACGTCATCTTTCCTGCGGCGACGTGGGGTGAGTGGACGGGCGGAACCTATATTCAATCTGAACGGCGCGTCTATATCTGTGATGGAACGCGCAACCCGCCGCCGAATTGCAGACCCGACATGGATATGGCCATCGATAAGGGCAAAACGCTCGCCAAACTGTTTGGTCTCGATGCGGACGCGATCTTCCCCTATGAAAAAAAGATCAAGATGGGCAATGGGATCATGGCGTACGATCCCGAAGACGTGTTCCGTGACATTGTGGCGGCGAGCAAGGGGTCGGACGCCGACCTTACGGGTATGCTGGAAGTCGAGCAACGTGACGGCATTGCCTGCTATGACCAATTGCGTACCCTCCGCGGTATTCAGTGGCCGGCACCCACCTATGACATCGCCAAGGCGGGCGGTACGCCGCGCCGCTATCTTGGTCAAGAAGGATGGGCGGGTCGACCCTATGGGGCGTTCAGTCATAAGGATGGCAAGGCGCGCTACAAACTGTGCGAGCAGGACTATACGAAGCTCGAGGACGTTACGCGCCGGCTGTCGAAGTACGGTGACAAGCGCCGCCCGGGGGAAGGGCCGTTCCTGATTGACGATCTTTATACGGAGGGCCCGAACAAGGGCAGACCGAGGATTCTCGTCGAAGCGCGGGATGCGGGTCTGCCGCCTGAATTGCCGCATCTGGACGTGTACCGCGACGCGGGTAAATCACTTACCGATCACAAAGCGGATGATGTCTACCCGTTCTGGTTGGGGTTGGGCGTCGTGTATGAGCATTTCCACACGGCCAAGACGATCCGCGGTGCGACGACGATGAAGTTGGTCCCTGAGCAATATGTGGAAGTGAATATCGACGATGCGAAGCGCTATGGGATCAGGGACGGTGATCCGGTGCGGCTTGTTACGCGGCGTGGTTCGTATGAGGCGCGCGTGTCGGTGGGGCAAATGAGCATGATCCGACCGGCGCGCACGGAAGTGCCCCCGGGTTATCTGTTTTCGCCGTGGAATCTGTCAGTGGCAGACAGTGCCGATCCGCGCAAGAACAAATGGCTTGTCAATGCGATAAGTCATCGCGCGTGGGACCCGGTGAGTGGGCAATGCGATTATAAGAAGTTGGCCGCGCGTATCGAAAAGATCTGACGATCGCGGAGGGGCTTGTAGGGTTGTCGAAGCGTGTCGGCGTTCAGTCGTGGGGAAGGTGGGGCTCGTGGACCGGCGGAGTTTTCTTAAGCAATCGGTAGCGGTCGGCGCGACGGTGGGGGGCGGCGCCTACTTCGCCGGTATCGGACAGCGTGCCAGCGCGCGCACGGTTCCTTTGCGCCCCCCTGGTGCGTTGCCGGAAAAGGACTTTATTGCAACCTGCATTCGCTGTATGCGTTGCGTGGACGTGTGCCCCAATCATTGTCTCGAGTCCATGCCGGCGCGATCGCCCGGCGGACTGGCGTCAACTCCTACGATGCATCCCCGCAAGGCGTCGTGCATGTTTTGCCTGAACGAAACGGGCGACTATCTTCAATGTACCGAGGTCTGTCCGAGTGGAGCACTGACGCTTCTCAAAAAGACGCCGGAAGAGATTCAGGAAAAGGTAGCCATTGGTACCGCTGTGATCGACTTCGATCTTTGCTATTCCTACAACAACTGGAGTTGCGGTGCGTGTTACCGAGCGTGTCCGCTGGCGGGGTCGGCGATGACGGTGGGCGTGTGGGAGCGCCCGACGATTCATCCCGAAGCGTGCGTCGGATGTGGTTGCTGCGAGCGAAGCTGCATCCGTTATCCTCATGCGATTCGCGTTAAGAAGGACGGGGACTGATATGCTCGAACGTCGCCAACTGCTGCGCCTGTTGGCCTCGAGCGCAGGGCTTGCGTTCGTCGGCGCACTGGTGCACTGGCTGCAACGCACACGGGTGCCCCGATTCCCCCTGATCCGGCGACCGTACGCGCGGCTTGCGCGTTTGCTGCGACCACCCGGTGGGCTTCCCGAACCCGACTTTCTGGCGGCCTGCATTCGGTGCTATCGGTGTCAGGACGCTTGTGCGCCGGGTGCCATTCAGTTCTACGACGAGTCGGATGGAGTATTGTACCACACGCCCTATATCGACCCGGCCAGAGCGGGATGTACATTATGCAATGCCTGTGGACCGGCCTGCCCGACCGGCGCGCTGCTTCCGTTTGATGATAAACGGGCCGTGGACATGGGCACGGTGGAACTGCGCGAGGATTTGTGTCTTTCATTCAAAGCGAAGCATCTTCGCCACGATCAGGAATTACTGGTGCAGACGGGGCGCGAGCCGATGGAGATCGACGCGGAGCCCGAACGTCGCGGACCCTGCGGCGAGTGCTTCATGTTTTGCCCGCTGCGAAACAGTGCCATCAAGCTCGAGCCGGGTCGGTTTCTGTCCCCCATTGTATTCCCCGAGGAATGCGTCGGTTGTGGGATGTGCGAGGAAATCTGCCGCGTTGTGGTGCGCGGAGAACCGGCCATTCGTGTCGTCCGTACGCGAATGCCCGTCGGCGTGGAGGTGGAGGCATGATTCTCCAAATCATTCGCCGATGTGTTCAAGCGTCCGCTGTGTTTCTGGTCATCGCGATAGCACTGCTGAGCCTGTATGGCCACTATCGAGCGGCGCACGTCGTCAAGGACGAGCAACTTATGGCCGGTCTGCGGGGGGAAGTCCTGGTGCGTTGGGTGGATCCTGTCATAAGCCAATTGGAGGATCCGGAGGCGTTCGTCAATGAAAACAAAGGGACGCTCTGGTCGATGCGCCTGTTCGGGGTTGACCTGACCGATCCGCTGGCCGCTGCCGAAATGCTCGCCGCGTCGCGGACCATCCATTGGCCGTTGATGGCGTCCATTATCATACCGGTGGTGCTGACACTGCTAATGGGGCGCGTCTTCTGTAGTTGGATATGTCCGGGATATGTACTGTTAGAGCTGGCGGGAAAGATTCGCAAACTGCTGAAACTGGCCGATCTGCCACCGGCTGAGGTTGAATTTTCGCATCGGAACAAATATGTAGTCCTTGGCGTCGGACTAATCGTGGCGGGGTTCGCATCCAAACCGCTGTTTGCGCTCATCTATCCGCCTGCCGTGATTAGCCGTGTCCTTCATGCGTGGGTATTCGGAACGGCGCTGACGGGTATGCTGGTCCTGCTGTTGACGATCATCTGTGTGGAAGTGTTCATCTCGCCACGCTGGTGGTGTCGATCCATGTGCCCGGGGGGGGCACTTTACGGACTGATCGGATGGCTGCGACCGGTCCGCATCAAGCTGAAAAGAGACCTGTGTACGGGCTGCCAAGATTGCGTTCCCGTGTGCGAGGCGGGGATCAATCCGATCACACAGTCGTCCTCTATTGAGTGCGACAACTGCGGCGTGTGCCTGCGACACTGCGGTCACGAAGCCCTTGTGTTTACCATTGGGCTTCCAGGCCGAAACACAATCGCTGTTCAGAAACGGGTGCCTCTATTTCACGCGCAC
>CAZWWW010000160.1:0-6902 GCA_964637715.1 uncultured Phycisphaeraceae bacterium
GGAGAGGACAACCCGGAGGACGGGGTGCGGCCGGTGAGGGGACGCATCGCCGCGTGCCCGCGGTGAACGCGGTCGGGGCGGATGGCAGGGCGCAACGTGTTGGCACCGCCGTCGTCCTTCGGGGGAACTGCCCCGTGTGCAACCCACCTCGGCGCGTTGTCAACGAACGGCGGGGCGGCGGCAAAGCTCGGCCAGTTGTTTTAATAGTATGTGGCTGGAGCACTTGTCGAGACGGGTTATGCGCCCAAACCTGAACCCGGTTGCTGACTGCGCGGTCGTCGGCCCCACGCACGCGGCAATCGTGTCGGCTCGATCCAGTCCCAGCGCCGCAAACCGCTTCACGGCCGATGGACTATGGAACAGCGCGATGTCCACACCGTCGCGAAGCAACGCCATGGTTTCATCATCCGGGGTTGCGTCGATCGTGCGATAGACCACCAGCGCCTCGCAGCCAATACCGGCGTCGGCTAATCCGCGCTCAAGCGTCGCAAGCGCCCGGTCGCCGCACGGATAAAGTACACACGTATGCGGTTCCGTCTCTGCGCGAACGATGAGCGTATGGACCATCGCCGCTGCACACGACTGCTCCGGAACCAAATCAGCCACAATACCGAACCTTTTCAGCGCCAGTGTTGTAGCCGAACCGACGGCTGCGATCTTGATCCCCGCCAGGGCCCGCGCGTCAGCCCGTCGCGCGTGCAGGTATCGAACAAACCCCTCGACGCCGTACACCGACGTGAAGGCGATCCAATCGTAGCGATCAACGCACAGACCCTCCTGCTTCGGCAACTCCGGCTGGTGCAGAAACTCAATCTCAATCATTGGGCAATCGATCACCTGCGCTCCGACCCGTGCAAGCGCCCGCCGCAGCACCTTAGATCGCGTGCGGGGGCGCGTTAGCGCAATCCGACAACCCAGCAGTCCGGTCTGGTTGTCAGATGGAAACTCACTGTCCTCGGTTTGTTCACTCCGCGCCTCCGCAGCCGCGTCACCGATCACGGTGACGACGGGCGACTCGAGCCCGTGGCGGTCCACCTCATGTGCAATCGTTCCGAGCGTAGCCCGAACGACGCGCTGCGCAGGCGTTGTACCGTTTTCGATACTCGCCGCAGGCACCGACGAGTCGCGACCGGCGTCGATGAGTGACGACGCAATGTCGCCCAGCGGTGCGCGCCCCATCATCACGATCAAAGTATCCATCTTTGCCAACGCGGCGAAATCCAACGGTGGTGCCTGGCATTCTCCGGCAAAGCTACCCGTTATGACGGCAAAGGAACGCACGGAGCTTCTGCGCGTGATCGGAATGCCCGCCGCCACCGGTACCGCCAGTGCACTGCTTACACCAGGTACGACACGACAGCTTACGCCCGCTTGACGACATGCGGATAGCTCCTCAAACCCGCGCCCGAACACATAGGGATCGCCGCCTTTGAGTCGTACGACCGTCTTACCCGCCCGCGCATACCGGATCAGAAGCGCGTTGGTTTGATCTTGCCCGACGCGGTGCGCGCGAGGTGTCTTGCCGACGTAGATGATCTCGGCGTCGCGGCGTGCCTGGTTCAAAACCGCGGCGTCGATAAGGCGATCGTGGAGAATCACGTCCGCGCGACGCAGCAGATTCAACCCGCGTACAGTAATCAAACCCGGATCGCCCGGTCCCGCGCCGACCAGATAGACGATACCCCCGGTTTCCGACATCACGCCGCACCCGCGACGCGCCGCCCGAGCACCGTTCGACCATGCACCGCCCGGGCAATGACCACCCCCAGCATCGCCTCATCGATACCGACAGCCGTGTCGCACAAGACAAAACCTTCACCTTCGTGCCGTATTGTGGCACTGCGAACCGACCCACCCTGATCGAACCCGAGTTGCCGGGGTACGTCGACGGTGACGTGGTGCGCGTCGCTGATGAAGAATGGCTCGACCACAACGTTGTGTGCTGTCGTGCGATCACGAATCGACACGATACCGGGTTCATCGTCGAGAAAGGCCGTGATGACTTGATGGAATCCGCCACGCCGTTCGAGTGCCGACGCCAGCGCCTCGGTGGCCGCACGACTCCGAACGTAACGCCTTGTTCCATGTCCCACAATCGCCAGCGCAGTATCCTGCGGCGCCACGCCGTATTCTGTAAGCAGACGCCGGGCCCGCGACTCAACCAGCGACACCATGGACGGATGCGTACCCACCGGCGGGGTCTTGTGAACCATCATGCGGTCGTACCGCCGGTTCTTGATGAGCTCGTGCGGCAGCACCGTTGCGCAATAGTACCCGTCACTGGTCATCAGCGGCACCACGACGGCGTGGTCGGTCTCGCTCAGATCCAACGCCTGCGCGAACCGCGGTGATCCCTGGTGAAACGCCGCCATACCGGCATCGAAACCCGCCAGCGCCGCCGCCTGCGTCGCCAAACCCTGCACCCGCCGGTTTACCGAGGGGTCAGCGTCGGACCCGTGCGCCGCGACGATGAGTGCAAAGGTGCTCATGCCGCCGCCCCCTCGCGCATCAGCCCCTTCTTGATATGCGCAATGCGCTGGTGGAGCGCCCGCTTTTCTTCAACGCTCAGCGTGTCGCGCCCCGCGCAGGTTTGCTCAATCAGTTTCGTAATAAGCGGAGCCGCAGCACGTTCCCGACACCACCGCTCGAAGGCGTCCAGCGCCTCGCGAATGATCTCCAGCGCAGGCGACAACCCCGCCACGCTGCGTGTATGTTGGCGGAGCAACTCGTCAAGATGAAGTAAACGGACGCCGTCCAGCCGTTCCACGTCGGGGTCGATGTTGCGCGGTACGCACAGATCGACGAGGCTCAGCGGCAAAGTGCGATGTACCCCCACCGTCGAGGCATCCACGAGAAACGCGTTCGCCGACGTGCAGGCGATCAGCCCATCGCTTTCACGCAACACGCGCGGAAGCTCATTCAGGGGGACGAACCTACTCCCCTCGGCCGACGCAGCCAGCGCCCGACCGGTATACTCATTCCGCGACGCGACAATCGGATCATCAACACCACGCGAACGAAGCGACGCTACCACGTCTCCGGCCAGGTGACCGCTGCCAAGCACGATGATGCGCCGCGGCAACCCCAAGCTGTTGACCAACATCTCTACCGCCAACGTCGCGATCGATTGGCGCCCTCGATTGATCGGTGTCAGATGGCGCACGCGACGCCCCGCGCGGACAGCCGACCGGCACAACCCGGCCAGTACGGCATCAAGCGCGTGCGCCTCAAGCGCAATGCGCTGCGCCTCACGCAGTTGCCCGAGTACCTGCGGTTCGCCCAGCACACGCGAGTCGAGCCCGGCACCCACCTTCAGCAAGTGCTCGGCAACGTCGCGCCCGCGGCGAATACGGATATAGCGTGTGATCACGCGTTGCGGCACGTGAAACCAATCAGCCAGCGCCGCCACCCACCGGTCGCCCACCGAGCAACACGCCGAAGCATAGATTTCGAAGCGCTCACAAGTGCTTAGCACCAGTCGACCACCTGCAAGCGACGCGAGCCGATCAAGCATCGCGCGACGCTGCTCGAGCGTTGGCCTCATGCGCTCGCGCACGGAAAGCGGCGAACCGGCGTGCGTCAAACCGACATACCAGAGCCCGTCGATCACCGGGGCATCTCCAACGTTACGAGCTGCATCGTGGGAGATTCCTTGCCGGTGATGAGCTGCCGGAATTCGGTTCGGCCATAGATGCGACGATAGAAATCGCTGAGAGGCTCCCCCGGTCGACGCTTTTTCGCCCAGTTCGCCAGCAGCGGTCGCAGCGTGGGTATGATGTCGGGTGAAGGAACATCGGCGGCAAAAAGGTCCACCATGCGATCGCCGCCCATACCCCCGCCGACATACACATGGTACACGTCCGGGCGTCGCCCCACCAACGCGATGTCAGCCGTGTAAGGCCTGGCGCATCCGTTCGGACACCCCGTCATGCGCAGCGTCAACGGCTCGTCGCGTAACCCCAGCGCGGTCAACTCCGCCTCGAACGCATCGACCACGTCCGGCATGACCCGTTCAGACTCAGCCAGCGCCAATCCGCAAGTCGGCAGCGCCGGACACGCCATCGAGAATCGTCGCGCCGCCGAAAGCTGCGCGGGCAAGGCAACGCCGTGATCGACGAGGATCGATTCAAGCTCGTCCACCTGATCGGCCGTCATATCGGTAAACAAGAGGTTTTGGTGCGCAGTTAGGGCCATCCCGGGTTTGAGCGAGGACGCGATGCGTCGTAACGCCGTCTTTAGACGACAATCGCCGTTATCTTTGATTCGCCCATTCTCGATGAATACGCCGAAAAAAAACCTGCCGTCATGCTGCTCGTGACGACCAAGATGATCCTGATGACGCGGCGGTGAAACCGGTCGACTCGGGTGGAGCGTGAACAGCGCGCGACGCTCAAACTCATCGCGTAACCAATCAATCCCCCGCGCTTCGATTACATATTTGAGTCGCGCGTGCCGTCGATCACCCCGGTTGCCGAAATCACGAAAGATGGCCGCGACGGTGCGCGCCGTTTCGACGGCGTGTTCCTTGTCAATAAACCCGAGCGGATCGGCCAGTCGTGCGAACGTGTCCTCTTTACCGTGCGTCATGCCCAGCCCACCGCCGACCAGCACGTTAAACCCTTCCAGTACGCCCTTCTCGACAATGGCCACCAACCCCAGATCATAGTTGTACACGTCGACACAGTTGTCATCCACAAGCGCAATAGCCGTCTTGAACTTGCGCGGCAAATACTGGTCACCGTAAAACGGTTCTTCCTGATCCGTCGATAGCTCCTTTTCGCCGTTGAGCCAAATCTCATGATAAGCGCTTGACGCCGGGCGGAGTTGTGCGGCAATCTCCCGCGTCACGCGCCGAATCGTTTGATGCGCGTCGTCCGCCAGCGGCGCGGGACAGCCCATCACGTTGCGTTCGACATCGCCGCACGCCGAAAGCGTGGTGATTAGTGTGCCGTTGATGCCCTTGATTGTCGCTTTCAGGTTCTTCTTGATCACGCCATGGAGTTGAAGCCCTTGTCGCGTCGTGACGCGTAGCGCACCGTGACCATACCGATCACACAAATCGTCTATGGCCAGGAATTGCTCGGACGTGAGTACGCCGCCGGGAATCGCGCAGCGTATCATAAACTGCCACGCCGCCTCTTGGCCTGCTTTGCGTAACTCGTGACGCAGATCACGATCATCCTGCTGATACGTCCCGTGGAACTTCAGCAATTGCGCATCATCTTTGGCAAAGTGGGGCGTGCCGTCCGCAAGCGACTCGGCGATGCCACCCCGCAGGTGGCGGCTATCGCGTTTGATGACCTCGAGCTTGGATTCCTTCTTGTTCGCATTGTCCGCCATGATCGTTTCCCAGAAAAAGAGCAGAATGTGTCCTTATGTCAAGACCCACCGGTTCTCGACACGTTGTAGCACAGCCACCAGATACCGGCAGACCACTCAATCGAGCGACTGCGTATGGAACCCTTACCACAAACCGCCGTGTGCCATGGGCAAGCAGCAGCTTGCCCGTGCTCATCTTGGAACATCTACGGGCAAACAAGTTTGCCCATGCCACCCGCGCCCGAATAGGTCGTACAACCTTTTCGGAAACGGCATTAGCCCACCCGGCGGATACCTGAAGACCACTCATCCGAGCGACTGCGTTCGCCATCCCCGCCGTGAACCGCAGAACGCTATCAAATCCCTTCGCCCCCGTGCAGACCGCATTCGGTCTTGCCCAGATCAGCCCAACGACCCGCCCTCGAATACTCACCGAGTTTGGTTCCCTCGACCGGTTTCGTACAATGCGTGCAGCCCACCGTCGGAAAGCCCTGCTCGTGCAGCTTGTTGTAGGGCACGTCGTTGCGCTTAATGTAATCCCACACCTGCGCACGTTCCCAGTACGCCAACGGATTCAGCTTCAACACGTGGTATTTCCAATCCCATTCGATCACGCGGATGTGCGCCCGCGCGGGCGATTGACTGCGCCGCAACCCGGTGATCCACACGTCGACCTCGCCCATCAGCGCCGCCATCGGATCGACCTTGCGCAGCTTGCAGCACAAATCGGGATCGCGTTTCCACAACTCATCGCCGTACTGCTCGGCCTGTTGTTCCGGCGTCAACGCCGTACCCCGGTTCATGAACGTCAAGTGGGGATACCGCGTAACCATTTGATCGCGTAGGGCGAGCGTTTCGGGGAAAAAGAACATCGTATCGAGATAGGCTACCGTCAGCGGTTTGCCATGACGGGCGTACATGTCGATCAGCGCGCAACCTTCCATACCGAACGACGTGCTCATCACCATCCGCTGCCCCGCAAACCGCTCAAGCGTCCACGGTACGATCTTCTCCGTCGGTGAGTCCTCGCAAATGGGCGTCGCATCGTTGATCTCGCGGGCCGCCGAGGGCGACCCGACAACAGGTAGCTTGGCTCCGATTCCTACATTCATGAGTTTTATCTCCTGTCCTGCCGTTCTTGCGACGATCACGATCACGATCACGCCGGCTCAGGCCTACCGCCCGCAGCCGCTCTACAAAAAAACCCGCAGGAACGATCCTGCGGGCCGCGATTCAATACGCTATGAAAGCCGGTTAGGGCCGCCCCGTCAGACCGTTCCTCCCAAGAGGTTCGGACAACAACAAGCGCAGCAACACACGCAGTGCGTGCGCCCGCCGGAGCCGACCGTCATGTTTTTGCGATTGCTAGCCATGTCTTGTTCCAAACCAACTTCAGTAATCAGCGCACCATACCAGATAAACCTCCGTCCGTCAAGCTGATTATGCCGATTGTTCCTTCAACGGGTGTATGACAGTATCGGCGGGCGGGTCATTCTCAGCCCCAGCGGGGCGATCGACCAGTAGCCATGGGCGTAAGCCCGGGGAACACCCGCATCACAATCCCCAAGCCCCGGAGGGGCGAC
>CAZWWW010000161.1:0-6814 GCA_964637715.1 uncultured Phycisphaeraceae bacterium
GGCGGAGGACATTGCTGCGAACAGGGCGAACAACCTGATAGCTGGTAGGACAAACGGCCCCACGCATCTATTCGTCAAACAGCGAGCGGGACGATTCAGGGAGAGGCCTGATCCGCCCGGACCCTGGCCTGCTGCCCGGCAAATCCTGCTCAACGATCTTAACAACGATGGTCGGACGGATGCCGTTCTGATCGGGGAAGACGAAGGGGTCATTGTTTATGGCGGGGTTCCCCGCCGTGCTCGAATACCGTGGGGCGGGATGAAGGTCCGCCGCGCGGTCTTGCTGGATTATGACAACGACGGCCTACTGGACCTACTCGTTTCCGGGACCGCCCAGGTGACGCCACTTTCCGGTCGGTTGAGGGTCTGGCACAATACGGCGGGCACCACTTGGGAGGAAGCGTCGATCCCGACGGGGCTGCGAGACGTCAAACTTCCGGTTCTAACTGATCTGTTGGCCGCGGATTTGGACGCCGATGGCGACACCGATATCCTCACCGTCGGTTCGGATCAGCGCCCCTACATGCTTCGCAATGACGGCGGGAATCGCAACGGTCAGCTCAAAATCAGGCTGGTTTCGAGCAAGACAAATCCGAGCGGGTTTGGCACGCATGTGGAACTTCGTTCAGCTGATTATTGGATCACGCGCTCGGTCTCAACCCCGGTTATTGAGCTCGGACTTGGCGGGAAGAAGCATTTCGAAAGCGTTCAGGTGGTGTGGACGAACGGGGTGGTGGACAATCAGATAGACGTGCCGGTCGCCAGCTCACCGCTTGAGATCGTTGAGCGGAACGTCGCGGCTGGCTCGTGTCCGTTTCTCTACGCCTGGGATGGTACCGGTTTTCGTTTCGTAACCGACATACTCGGCAACGCACCCATTGGGCTCTCTAAAGCGCGGGGCGTGTTCCTTCCTGCCGACGTCGACGAGATTGTGACCATCGGAAACGCTTCGTCGTTTCCTCTCAAGGATGATGAGTACGTCGTCGAGGTGACGTCCGAGTTCCGCGAAGTTGTTTACCTGGACCACACCGCGCTTCTCGTAGTGGATCACCCCTCGGACATTGAGGTTCATCCAACCGACAAGCTGATGCCTCCTCCTTTTCCTCCGTCGGAAATCTGGTTCCTACGTGCGCCCAGGCCGCTTGTACGTGCGACGCGAGACGATGGACGCGATGAAACCGGGACGTTGCAACGTATTGATGGGGTTTACACCGAGCCGGGCGTACCGCTTCCACCGCCCTATCGCGGGATGTGCCACGCCGGATCGCTGATATTGGATTTTGGACGTTTGGATACCTACCGTCACCTGGTGCTCGCGCTGACGGGTTGGCTCCAGTACGGCGACGCGAGCACGAACATCGCCCTGTCCCAGAACCCGTCGCTGACCATTATCCCACCGACCCTCGAGGTGGAATCCAGTTCCGGGGCATGGTCACGCGTGGACGTTACAGTGGGGATGCCGGCGGGCAAGACCAAGACCATCCTGTGCGATCTGGAGGGCAAACTACCGGAAGGTGCGCGGCGGTTGCGTTTGACGACGACGTTTGAGATTCGGTGGGACCGAATAGCCTTGTTCGAGAAAGCCTCGCCGCAGACGGGGCGCATCACGCGGCTGACCCCCTCGAAGGCACGCCTTTATCGACGTGGGTTTTCGCAGATCAAGTCCCGCCATCCCGGTCATCCCACGACGCCGGACCATAGCAAGACACGCGCCCGGCCTTTATGGCGCACCACGCCGCAGGGTTGGTGTACGAGGTTCGGTGACGTTCTTGATCTCGTGAGTCGGCGCGACAACGCGCTTGTCGTGGCCAATGGGGGCGAGGCGATTGCGTTGCATTTCGATGGAAAGAACCTACCGCCGATTCATGAGGCTTTCGAGCGGACCTTCTTTTTCTTTTCCGTCGGATGGGAGAAGGACGGGGACCATAACGTGGCGAGCGGTGACACGGTGTCTCCCTTGCCCTTCGATACGCGGCTTGACGCGGCATCGCGTTCGCCGCGCCTGTCGGACTGGGACTTGCGGTATAACACGCGGTGGGTTCCGGGCGATGTGTACGCACCCTCGCGAACGGGTGGGATGCTATCTCGGGGCGTCGAGAAACGATAGGTCCGTTTCGATCGGATGCTCCAGGTTGCGCTGGGCTTCCACATAGGCAAGCAGGTCGGTGTCGCTGCTGATGCTCAAGCGGGTCTTGAGCGCCGCGGAGTCGGGAAAATCTCTGAGCCCTCTTTTCCACGCTTGCCGGGCCTGCGCGTAGTCTTGTGCTTTGGTATAAGCGTCACCGAGACCGATGTGGACCCGCAAATAATAGGGTTCGAGGGTTCCGTGACGCTGTTGGAGTTCGAGGCATTTCTTAAAGTCGGCAACGGCCCGGGCATTGTGCCTCAACGCACGGGGCCAGTGCAGGTGATTCATCCCCCGACAGAGATAAGCCTCCCACAATTCCGGCTGCATTTCGATCACACGATCAAACTGCGCCAATGACTTGGTGGCGAGCATTCCCTTGCTCACGACCGCCGCGATCCCACCGCAGGTGGGTATCTTGTCGACGTAGGCACATCCGAGCTGCATCAGCGCATTGACGTGCTCCGGTCGCTCCCGAATCAGCTTCTGGAAGAAACGGATGGCCTGATCGTGGCGACCGTAGGATGCGCAACGACGGCGATACAGGCTCCCCGGGGCATAGGCGTTTGGCGCCTCGCGGACGTGCGTTTCAATCTGCGCGAGGATGCGATCGATTTCCTCCTTTGAGGGCTGCGGTGGTCTGCGGTCAGATTCCGCCTGTCGATTCTTCAGCGGTTTGGGTTTGGAAACAGCCACGGCGACGCGCGCTGCATAGCGCGTCGGATCCTGTCGGACTTCGACCATGCGGTCCGCCCGCAGGTTTTCCACATACTGCAATCCCCCGTCAGGCCAACGGACCTCAAGAAGTTGTACGCGATCGTCCTTGCCTAGTCCGAAGTGAATGCGGGGGTCGCTTTGACCGGCGTAACCGTTGCCCCCGTCGCGCTCACGAATCTGCATACCCGAAGACGTAACGGCAGTCACGCGCGTACCGATACCGTCGCGATTGACGCCGGTTTGGGGACTGGTCTTCAGATCGAGTGTCAGCCAGTGGTTCTTGTGAAAGAGTCCGGTGTTCTGATAGAGATGGGGGCGTTGACCCTGGTTGGCGATAAAGAGATCCAGATCGCCGTCATTGTCGTAATCGAAGATGACAACGCCGCGTCCGTCGCGCGGGCTGTCCAGCCCCAATTCGGCCGCGCGCTCTGTAAAAGCGAACAGGTCATCGTTTCTAAACAACCGCAGGGTCTCGTAGCCCGAAAAGGAACGATCGCCGATCGCTGGCCAGTTCCTCGCGTCCGCGGCGTCTTCTCCCGTGACGGTCCAGGAGGCCAGGTCGTACCAGTAGTCGCCCTTGCCCGCGCTGATGAACCCGTTGGTGGCGACGATGTCGAGGTCGCCGTCATTGTCGTAGTCGAAGAACTTGGCCCCCCAACCCCATCCCCCGTCATAGCATCCTGTTTCCAACGCAATGTCGGTCAGCGTCAGCGTCCCATCGGGATCGGGACCATTGTTGTACCACAGCATATTTCCTTCCTGGAGATACTCGGCCGTTGTGATGTTGGTCACATAGACGTCGAACCAACCATCATTGTTGAAGTCTCCGAAGTCGACGTTCATACCCTTTTTCGTATCGAATCCAATGGCCTTCTTTGTTACGTTCCCGAGTCGGCCCTTGCCGTTGTTCAGGAACAACTGGTCCGGACCGAAATCGTCGGCGCAGTAGAGGTCGGGCCATCCATCGTTGTTGAGGTCTGCCGAGCCGACGGCGAGCGTCCAACCCGGATCTTCGAGACCCATCGACCCGGCGATCTCGGTGAAGCCGCCGCCCTTGTTCCGGCGGTACAGATAATTCAGCCCGCCGTTGCGGGCACGCTCGAAATCGTTGTGCATGATGCGCGTCGACTTCAGGTGCCACAGGTCTACTTCGCGGAAATAGTTGCCCACGTAGATGTCGAGCAGGCCATCCAGGTTGAAATCGAAAAAGATCACACCGTTGCCGTTCGCCCAATCGGTTCCGGAGGAGCCGTCCGTGGTGGTGAAGAGACGTCGGGTCACATCCTCAAAGGTGCCGTCGCCCCGGTTGCGAAACATCACGTCCCGCCCCCACCTCACGACGTAGAGATCGACAAACCCGTCGTTATCGTAGTCGGCCCATGCGCAGTCCATGCTCGTACCGTCCTCACCGTTCAGATCAGCCACACCCGCCCGGCGCGCTACATCGCTGAACGTGCCGTCATGGTTGTTTCGATAGAGGTGGTTCGGCGTCCCTTTTTTAGAGTCGGTGACGTACAGGTCGATCCACCCGTCGTTGTCGAAATCTCCAGCCGCCGCCGCCGCGCCGACCGTAGTGAGCCACGGCATGATGTTGTCGAGCTGGTGGTCCAACACGGGTTTGTGATGGACGTGGCGGATACCCGCCTCTACGGTGACATCACGGAAGGCTTTTGCGGCCTTTTCGATACCTTCCGTCGCGCCGGAAAGATATCCCGAGGCGCAAGCCGGTAGGTTGATGAGAAGGATTACGATCAAAAAGCAGACGGTCAAACCGGGCTGAACATACGCCGCCAGCTTACCGCTTAGTGAGATAGGTTCATCAACAAGAGCCATCTCTTCCCCTTAGAGCATTTCCCGTTTTTGTGCGCCGAGCCGCGGGCTTCAGCCCGCGCGATCTTCCAGGTCTCGAGGCCGGTGCGGGTGTCCAAGGAACGGCACATGAAAACGATAAATGCTCTGGGTGCATGCAGCCTGCTCGATCCGTCTATTCAACTACGACTGAGCACCACGCTCTTTTGAAACCCTGCGCGGTGCATCGTGTGCGACGAACCAGCCGCCGGTGCCTGCCGCTTGACCGCGCTGAAGGCTGATCCGAAAGTCGGGGCGTACCGTCTCGCGGCGAGCGGCGCGAAACTTCCGATCCGCCGACAATTCAACAAACTTGACGATGGACTTTTCTTTGGACATGAGGTACAATGGCCGCCCATATAACTATCAGCGTATAGCTGTTACACACGGTTGTCAAGCGGTCGCCAGCCCCACGGCGAGTTGAAGCGGCTGACGTGTCATGTCTCGAACCTAAGGGTACGGGTGCCGTCACACAGCCCGGGCGTCGCGGGAAGGGCGTTGCGTGTTTATGAAGGGAGGCGCGCCGTCGTGGACACTACATCTACCGTCTCGGAACGAGTTGAATCCGGCATTCCCCTTGCTGAGTCCGGCTTCTCGCCTCGCGCTGCGCAAAAGGCAGGGCGCGTTGACGCAGCGACCGAGTGGTCACATTGGTTGACCGGGTTAACGCTTGGACTTCTGCTCTTCGAAACGCTGACGGGGCTGGCAATTTACCTCCTGCCGTTCTCGGTGTTCAACCAGTTCGGCGTGCTGTGGCACACCGCCGTGGGTATCTTGATGGTCGTGCCCGTGGGCGGCTATCTGGCGCGGCACTGGTGGTTACGTTTTCACGGGCGCTTCAATCACTTTCAGTTCCTTGGGTACTTCTCCGCCCTGGTGTTGGGGATTCTGTTCGTCAGTGGGTTCGTGTTGACCGGGCAAGCCGTATTCGGTACGCGCATCAGCTATGAGTGGGATCAGGTGCACTTGATCACCGGTTTGCTTCTTATTCCCGCGCTACTTGCCCACATGCTGATGCTCTGGTTTCGCAGGGTCAATGCCGCTGACGCAGCGGATCGGCTGCGGCGAGGGAAACGGTCGTTCCTGATCAAGACCGGTGGACTCACGTGCGTCCTGCTGGCTGCGCACCTGGGAACGGCGGCCCTGTATACGCCTCCCCCGGTTAACGATAAGTTCCCCGCTGATTACGATTGGCCGTTCGGAAAGGACCGCCCTTTCGCGCCAAGTCTGGTTCGCACGGAGAGCCGCGGGGCGTACGACCCTTCCACGTTGGCCGGTTCCGCCGGCTGCGGCACGAGCGGATGCCACAGCGAAATATATGAAGAATGGCAGCCCGGCGCCCACCGGTATTCATCTTCTGACCCCGCCTTCCAGGCCGTGCAAGGCATCATGGCCAAGGATGCCGGCCCACAAGCGACGCGCTACTGCGGAGGCTGTCACGACCCGATTGCGCTGTTTTCCGGCAGCAAGAATGTCAATGTAAAAGGGCTGACGTCCGTCGGTTCGGATGAGGGGATTTCCTGCATCGTATGCCACTCCATCACCGGGACTGACGTACGAGGCAATGCAGACTACGTCGTCAGTAGGCCGGTGCGCTACATAGGAGAACGGGAAGAGGGCTTGCTCACCAAAGGGGTGAGTGATTTCCTAATTAGATCCTATCCGGACCAGCACAAACGGAGCTTCAATCGGCCCCTGCTCAAGACGGCCGAGTTCTGCGGGGCCTGTCACAAACAGTTCATCGACGAATGGGTCAATCAACTAGGCTGGGTCCAATTGCAAAACCAGTACGACAATTGGCGCAAGAGTCGATGGTACCACGAGGGAGATCCCACCAAGACCATCACATGTCGCGAGTGCCACATGCCATTGAATGCGTCAACTGATCCGGCGTCCGGCGATGAGGCGGATTACAACCGCACGGCGGACGATGGAAAACACCGGTCGCATCGCTTTCTTGCCGCCAATCAGGCCATGCCGACCCTGCTGGAACTGCCCGGCGCCCAGGAACATGTTGCGCTTACGGAGCGGTGGCTACGCGGCGATATCGACGTTCCGGAAATCGCAGAGAAATGGGCAGCCGGACCGGTGATTCAGATGCAGTTGCTCGGTCCCGAGACGGTT
>CAZWWW010000162.1:0-6804 GCA_964637715.1 uncultured Phycisphaeraceae bacterium
GCGGTGCGCTGCACTTCGTCGTCGAAGCCGTCCTGCGCGTCGGTGGCGTGGCCGTTCTCATCATCCTTGGTCGGGTGATCCTCCCGCGAGTTCTTCGCGAGTCATTCAAGGGGCGATCGCTGGAAGTGCTGACCCTGGCCGGTGTCGCGGCAGCGCTTCTAGCCGCCGTTGTTGCGCAAGGCATAGGGTTCAGTCTGGAGATGGGCGCGTTCCTGGCCGGTTTCATGCTCGCCGGGACACCATTTCGTCATCAACTCAGCGGACAAATCGGGCCACTACGGGACATCTTCATCGCCGTGTTCTTTACCACACTGGGCATGAAGCTCGACCCGAGCATTCTCGCTGAGTGGTGGTGGGTCATCCTTGCGGGTGGCGCCGTGATGATGGTCGTCAAGGCCCTCCTGATCTCCGGCGTCTGTTGGGCGCTCGGCACCACCGCCGGCATCGCCATTGCGGTTGGGTTGTCGCTTGCGCAGGCCGGGGAGTTCAGCCTGATCGTCCTCGGTGCCACGCACAACCACGGAATCATCGACGATGTCACCATGGCGACCGCAATCGCGATCGTCGTCATCTCGTTAATTTTGACGCCTGCGTTGGTCGAGTTCGGCGGCCGACTCGCTGGGGTGGCCTCCAAAATCGGGACCGCCCCGTGGATAAGCCCATCGCCCCTTCGCGACGCAAGTGGCGCTCAGCTACGCCCCGCGCGCCAGGCAAAGCATGTCATCATTGCCGGATACGGCCCCATCGGGCGTCTCATTGCCGACGAACTCGAACGCGAAGGCATCAACTACACGGTGGTCGAACTCAACCCGGCCACCGTCCAAGAGCAATCCCGTCGGGGCAAGAGCGTCATCTTCGGCGACGTCGGCAACCTTGATGTACTGGAGTCAGCAGGAATCAGAAACGCTCATGCACTTGTCTTGACCATCCCCGACGAAGAGGCCGTGCTGCGAACCTGCGCGGTGGCACGACGACGAGCACCGGATGTCTTCATCGCGGCAAGAACCAGAGTCATCGACAAACGAGCGGGCCTCATGGAGGTTGGTGCCAATTCGGTAACGGTCGATGAAACCTCTGCGGCAGCCGAGATGTTGCGCGCAGTCATGGCTTGTCTCAATACCACTACAAAGGTAAAGCCGCTGGGGACAGAAGCGGAATCCGCCCTGAACATTGTTTCGGAGAACTGCCATGAAGAGCAGTAGACCAGCCAATGCCATTCGCAGTTTTCTGGAGCTGCAGGCTGCCGGCGGAATTCTCCTTCTCGCGGCCAGCGGAGCGGCTCTGTTGTTTGCCAACATCCCCGGTCTCGCAGGCTGGTACCAGTATTTCCTCGATGTACCGATCGAGATCAAACTCGGCGGACTGGAACTGAACAAGAATGTTCTCTTGGTCATCAACGACGGGTTAATGGCCATATTTTTCCTGCTCGTCGGGCTCGAGATCAAACGCGAAGCCCTTGAAGGAGAGTTGGCGAGTCCAAGTCGCCTTGCGCTGCCCGCGCTGGCCGCGTTGGGGGGCGTTGCGATCCCAGGCGCCATCTATGCGTGGATGAACTGGGGCGACCCCGTGGCCGTAAAGGGTTGGGCGATTCCGGCTGCAACCGACATCGCCTTTTCGCTAGGCGTATTGTCACTACTTGGCAGTCGCGTTCCGTTGTCGCTCAAAGTGTTCTTAACGACCGTGGCCGTCGTCGACGACCTTGCGGCGATCGTCATCATCGCAGTGCTCTATACGAGTCAGCTATCCCTGACATCGTTGTTGCTCGGAATCGGAGGACTTGTGGTCCTCGTGATCCTCAACCGGCTACGGGTGAAGCATCTCGGAGCATACTTCCTCGTCGGGGCGATCATGTGGATCTGCGTGCTCAAGTCCGGTGTTCACGCGACACTTGCTGGAGTCGCGCTCGGCCTGGCCATTCCATTGAAGGTGCGGAACGAACGCGGCGAGTCATTGCTGCGTCATTTGGAGCACATACTCCACCCGTGGGTCGCGTTCATCATCCTTCCTTTGTTTGCGTTCGCCAATGCAGGTGTCAGCTTCAAGGGCGTGTCATCCGAGGCATTGTTCGGCCCCATTACGCTCGGAATTGCAGGTGGCCTATGCCTTGGAAAGCCACTCGGAGTGTTCGGTTGCTCGGTGCTCATTGTCAAATCCGGCCTGGCCAAGTTGCCCAATGGCGTTACGTGGCCAATGATGTTCGCAGTCGGCCTCCTCGCAGGGATCGGCTTTACGATGAGCTTGTTCATTGGGATGCTCGCTTTCGAGGGACAGGGAAGTCAGTATGCAGTGGCGACACGGGCGGGCGTGTTCGGCGCGTCAATTATCTCCGCCATTGTGGGGTTCTTCGTGCTCCGGATGATACTGCCTCGTAGGGCCAACGCGGAGGAACGGCCACCGGTGGTCAATGGAAACGGCGCCTGAAGAGGTGAGCGTTGTCCGACTCGACGAGTATATGTCGAATACCGAGAACCCTCCGGCGCCTAGAGTTAGTCAGAGACAAAGAGGATCGTTCGCGATGCCCGGCGCCGCGGTTGCACACTGATACCGACACTGTTGCCATCCGCCCTCGCACAAGGCACGCCGCAATGGGTTGGTGTTTGTTGAGCCTCATTGTGCTTCCACTGTCGGGTTGCAATGCACTCGATCCATCGGGGTTGCCCGTTGAAGGCACCGTCGTAGACGCCGAGACAGGCGAGCCGCTTTCCGGCGTGGCCGTACTGGTTCGAACACATTGCTGTGGAGGCGAGGAGCTCGGCAGAGGGTCCGCTCTGGTCAAAAACGGGACTCTCTTTGTGAGAACGTTCCCTCTGAGCGGATCCCCCGCGACAGATTACATAGAAGTCACCGTTACACGCGGCACATGCGAAACCCGTTTTATGTTCGAGAAGGACAATGGGTTCATCGTCGTTAACTTCCGGCTGTTCAACGGCGAGCTCACGTTTCGCATCACCGACCCGATACGGGTTCCACGCTGTGCAGAGGATGGCGATGGTCCACCATAAGTTCGCACGCCGCGTCAGCACGGCCTTCAAAAAATGCATGAAAGACCGCTTTGCATGTGGGAGATCAAAGCACAGTCGCATGCTTATCGCATGCGTAACGAACCCGCGTTTCCATCAGTCGTGAGCCGTGAGGAGCACCGCGTTAACAGCCCCCGCGCAGGAACGTTCCGACCGTGCGGAGAATGATGACCGCGTCGAGCTCGAAGGACATGTGCTTGAGGTAGAACAGATCGAATTGAAGCTTGCGTTTAGCGTCCTCGATGGTCGATCCGTAGTGAAAACTGATCTGTGCCCAGCCCGTCAGACCCGGTTTGACCAGGTGGCGCTCGGCATAGAACGGCAGTTGCGTGGAAAGTTGTTCGACGATATCGGGACGCTCGGGGCGCGGGCCGACGATCGACATGTCGCCAACGAGAATGTTGTAGAGCTGGGGCAGCTCGTCCAGACGTGATCGACGCAGGAACCGCCCGACGTGCGTGACGCGCGGGTCGTTCGGAGCGGCCCAAACACTTCGACCGTTTTCCGCATCCGCCCGCATGGTTCGGAACTTGTACAGGCGAAAGAGCTGTCCGTTTTGTCCCACGCGATCCTGCCAGTAGAACACCGACCCGCGATCACACAACTTGATCGCCAGGGCAATCAGTGGCCACAGCGGGGCCGATACGCACAAACCGATCCCTGCAGAAACAAGATCAACGAGACGTTTGAGCGTGGCGTGTTGATCGCAATAGACCTTCAAGTCGGCGTAGAGAAACCAATAGGGGGTGATTTCGTCAACGAGGATTTGCCCGGTGGCTTTTTCGTAGAAGATGGCTTCGTTGGTCACCCGGCAGCCCGATTGAAGACACGGGGCCATCCACTCCATGACGTGGGGATCCTCCGCCGCCTCGCTACCGATCACCACGTCCGTGATTCTGTTTCTTTTCAGGTGCTCGAGCTGATCGTGAATGCTGCCCAGGTAGTCGGGATCGTGGATCGGTGCCGGGCGATCCGCATTCGTTGTCACATAGCCCACCAGCTTGTATTCATGCAAGAGCCCGTTCTCGCGTGCCTGTCGAAAGGAATCCAACAGCGCCTTCGAACCAACCACGAGCAACCCGCGATGCACCTGCCCCATGGCCGCGATGGCGATAAGGCGAATCGTTGATCCCGCTACGAAGTAGATCCCCAGCGTCAGCGCCGCGCTGCGCCTACTTACCGTGGCATACATGATGACGTAGATAATGGCGTAGGCGATCACTGCGGCGCACGCGCAGGTAGCCAACATACGGGCCAGGACTTGTGACCGACCGGTAAGTGTTTCGCGTTCGTACAGTCCGAAAATCAGACTGGATACGACGATCGAGAAGGCGAAGACGGCGGACGCCTGCCATTGAGCGATGTGCGGCGTATCCGGGAGCCCGTAGCGCGTTACGGTTGCGTAGGCGATCTGAACCGCGGCGATCACCACACACAGATCATACAGGAGCCAGGTGGACGGCGGCATGCTGATAAACGCCCGCCCCACGAACCGCACAGCCCGCCCAACCACCGGACCCGCTTTGCGGGCGCGGCGGACCGTCGCAACGCTGTTTGGATGTTCGACCGCACGCACGCGAACGCGACTTGCGTCTGTACCGGTCGCCGCGGATGTACTCATTGACCTGCCTCGATGGTTACGAAATCCGTTTACAGCGCCTAGCGCAGCGTCACAGCTTATTCCTAGCGTGCGTCGTGGGTGGCATGGGCAAACTTGTTTGCCCGTGATTGCCCCCCAGCAACACGGGCAAGCTGCTGCTTGCCCATGCCACCTCCAAAAACCACGTGTGACAAAGCAATAGGCTTTTTGACTCTGCGCCGGTTGAGCCAGTCCGCCTGTCCAATCAAGCTTTCTACCGGTACACAGCCGCGGGTACGCAGCCGCTAACACGTGGTCGCGGGCGTTCGCCGCAGTTCGCGTACAACGTCCAAGCCCATCAGCCCGTACACAACAGCTAGCACATTTCCCGTCTTGTGCCTCGAGCCGCGGGCTTTCCCCGAGCCGCGGGCTTTAAGCCCGCGCGATCTTCCCGGTGTCGATTCCGGTTCGGGTGTCAAAGAACCGACACATGAACACGGTAAAGGCTCTAGAGCTTGCTCTAATGGATCGGTTGGCCGGGCACCGCGCGTGAGTTATCGGTGGGTTTCCCGCGCACGGGGCAATGCGATCCGGCCATACGAAGGGCCGATAAATGTCGTGAACGCGAAGGGGATCAACGCCAGGTGCATGTCGCTTCTTTTTGGACCAGAAACGCCGGCCAACACCCGATAGCATATCCGAGGCTCCGTGTGTGCCGGGCAGGCCGTCGAACACGGGAAGAGGTAGAGTTCCGCGCTGTGCTCAATGAAAACGAAAACAATATCAAGCCCCCGAGGTCCAGTCGACGTGAACCGTCTTGAAACCATGAACCGACTTGCCGCCATCATAGCGCTTGCTTTTGTGCCGGGTTGCCTGTGCCATGAACGAGCCAAACCGTGGACTCCGCAAGCGCGCGTTCATTGGTACGACATTTCAACCAAACCAGTTCCCGCAGTAACGAACGATTACCGCATTATCGCCGACCAGCCGTCCAAGGGGTTGTTTCCGGGGAACATCGCGGTGACGCGCGTCGCGCTGCGCGAAGTCAAGGAGTTGCCGGCTGACCCGACCGGCAAGATGCAGCCTGTCATCCTCAAGGATCCGCGAAACGAATTCCTCCACTGGAACCACGCCTTCGACGATCAGTTGGCCGTCGCCGAGGCGTTCCCGATCGACCAGTTCGCCCTCGGCGGTGGTCTGGCGGTACCCCATCAGATTGTCGCGGCGTTTCACGCGTTGGACGCGCGGCTCGGTTTGATCTACGCGGTCAACGAGATAAGCCCGGTCGAAACGGAAGTCATCGGCACGCTGTACGATGTCAAACGAACCGAGCCGATCGCGATCATTCAGGCGCAGGCGCACTCGGTGGTTGATCCTGACGGCAAGAAGGAAAAGAGACCGGACCTGTGGAAAACCGATTCGCATGCGCTGGCGCGGGCCAATTTCGAACGCCTGGTCTATCATTGCATGCGCGACCTGATTCTGCATGACGAACCGGCTGAGATTGAGGAACCTGTCGGTTGGAAACCGGTGTTCCCGCGCCTACCGGTGGAATGGCCGCCGAATCTGTATCGCCCGAGGCGCTAGTGGTATGTCACACCTTGTTTTTGGGGTGGCATGGGCAAGCAGCAGCTTTCCCGTGTTGCTGGGGGGCAATCACGGGCAAACAAGTTTGCCCGTGCCACCCACAACGATCCCTAAGAATAAGCTGTGACGCTGCACTAGTCCTGTGCTTCGCAGGTTTCGCGAACACGCGAGGCGCAGACTTGATCCCGTACCGTTAGAGTCCCATTCATCGAAGAGGGTAAACAGCGCAACCGCCGACGTACGGATCAGGGAACACGGTGAAACGCGCTGTGACGATTGATTTGAGGGCTGACATGGCCGGGCGCCGACGAGTTTCGATTCCGCTGCTCTCACGCCGATGCGCCGAGTTCGCGACCGCGCTGATCCTTCTGTTCGTCGTGCAGGCTGGGTTATCACCGTTCAACTTCAATTCGTCCCTCGCCCCAAACCAAACGCGCGTGTTCTTCGACGCGACCACCCATGACCTGATCCTACCGGACATTCTCAGTAACATCGTGCTGTACGTGCCGTTGGGGTTGTGTCTTGCCTGGGTCCTGCCCCGGTTCGTAAGACAAAAAACAACCGCGGGCGTTCTGGCGATTGCCGGGGCTGGACTGGTGAGCGGTGCGGTGGAGTTCG
>CAZWWW010000163.1:0-6793 GCA_964637715.1 uncultured Phycisphaeraceae bacterium
CCCACCGCGTGCCACGACCCGGCTTGCCGGGCGAGCTTGGACTCGGGCATGCAGGTCATGCCGATGATGTCGCCGCCCCATTGTCGATGCAGGTTTGATTCAGCCCGCGTCGAAAACTGAGGCCCCTCCATGCACACATAGACCCCGGCGTGGTGGACGGTCGTTTCGATGCGCGCACCGGCGTCGATCAGTACGGAGCGAAGATGGGGGCAGAACGGCTCGGACAACTCGACGTGTACCACCGGTCCTTCGTCGAAAAACGTGCTGGTGCGGTGGATCGTTCGATCGATCACCTGATCGCATACCACGACGTGCCCGGGCTCGACGTCCTCGCGCAGGCTCCCGGTTGCTCCGCTGGCGATGATCGCTTCTGCGCCGAGCGCTTTCAGCGCCCAGATGTTGGCGCGATAGGGCACCTGAGTGGGGTTGAGCCGATGTCCGTGCCCGTGGCGAGACAGGAACAGTACGTCGACGCCTTCCCACCGGGCGCGGATCGGCGGCGCGCTGGGCGGACCGTACGGTGTCTCCACGTCGATCGGCTCGCCGCCGGCTTCGCGCTGCAGCACGTCGTCGAGACCCGTACCGCCGATGATACCAATACACCGATTGGCCATTTCACGCTCCCCAGACACTCAGGACAACACGGGGAAACAGCATCTTTTCCGACCGATCGCATGGGGCGCCGGCAGCACAAGGGCTGGTCTTAGTTGGGCAACAGGCGGTTATCCGGGCACGGCGTCGGTCGGTCGCGTCGAGGTCGTTTTGCTGATGGGTTCGTTGTGGGCGTCCAGGTGGACAATCATCGGGCGGTGCTTGCCGGCTTGGACGTCCGCCTCGTCTACGGCCCCAAAGGCCATGATGATGATCCGATCCCCTACCACGCCCAGGCGTGCGGCGGCTCCGTTGAGTACGATACGACGTGACCCAAACGCTTCCGCAATGGCGTAGGTCTCGAACCGGGCGCCGTTGTTCACGTTGGACACGAGGATCTTTTCGTAAGGATGCAGACCGACCATTTCCATTAATTCGACGTCGATACCGAGACTTCCTTCGTAGACAAGCTCGGCCTGCGTGACACAGGCCTCGTGAAGCTTTGATTTCAGCATCTGCACCGTCATGGACATTTCCGGGCCCCAAGGTAAACGCCTCGAACCGACGAGAAAACCGCGCGCCGCGTCAAAAAAGCATGGCGCTTCGACACCTGCGGTTCGAACCGACCGGCCCCCCAACAAGGCAACGAACAAAGCGGGGCCGCTCATCTACATCTTTTCACAGGATTCCGGTTTTGTCAAAAGACACCTCCGCCGATCGGACATAAGATGGGTTGTGGAACGGCAAGGATCGTTCGTTTCGTCGAGCGGCGGCGGCAGCGGCGTCCGTTCAGGCGAATCGGCCCATTACCGCTCGTACGTGTGGGCGTGCCGAGGAGATCGGTGCTGGGAAACACCGCGTCCCGGACCAGTTCGACGCCCATCGACGTATCGTGTTTTCCGCCGTTGGGTGTCGCCGTATCGGGTAGATGGATCAGCGGGAATCGTGATTCGGGAGCCGCACTAGAGAATTTATCGTTTTCATGTTCCGGTTCTGGAATACCCGAACCGGCATCGAGACCGGGAAGATCGCGCGGGCTGAAGCCCGCGGCTCGGAACACAAAAACGGGAAATGCTTTAGAACATAGAGTATAGACTGTATTGTAAGGGGAACCCTTAACAGGAGTGTTCCATGCGCCACGGAAAACTTGTGTACCTTGCCGTGTTGCTGCCCGTGGTCGGCATAGGCTTGAAGCTGGGGTATTGCTGAGGCCATCCCCTCGATTGGCTCGGTTCGGGCCTTATTATCGCCGGTATCCCACTCCTGTTCATGGACAAACCGCGTAAGCCGTAATGACGCGATCAAGAATGTGCGACCCCGGCTACCTGATTCTCCCACAATCGGCTTTATCCGCATCGAATCGATGTTTCGGATGAGACAGTGATTCGACCTCCATACAACAGCAAAGCTTGATTCAGCCACCGTTTGTCAGGCGCTCGCGCACCCAATCGACGGTAACCCCCTTTTCACTGAGCAGGTCGGCGATACCGTTGGTACGATCGCGCAACAGCGCGAGCAGCAAATGCGTCGGCTCCAACTCCCCGGCGCCGAGCCGGTTGGCTGAATCGACGGCGAGGATCATGGTGTGCCAGAACTCGGGCGAGCGAAACGCCTTAGCCAACTCCTGCTGATGCACCCATTCAAACTCCCCGTGGCGTGAATGGGCGAGATCGTGACCCGCGTCGACGTCCGACTGAAGCACCGCCAGGGTTTTCTCTCGGAGGACGTCAAGATCGACACCCTGCTCCCGCAAGACCCGGGCCGGAAGATTATCGCCCTCCTTCAGCAAACCAAGAATGAGGTGCTCCGTGCCGACATAACGATGACCAAACTTGCGCGCTTCGAGAATCGCGGCGTTGATGACCTCTTTGAGCTCTTTGGTCTGGGCGCGGGCACCTAACTGCCCTCCATTCGGGCGTGCTTCGATCTGGGTGCGCACTTCTTTGCGCACGGTATCAAGATCCACATGCAACAGCTTCAGCGTTTCGGTGGCGACGCACGCCCCCTCGGCCACCAGCCCGAGCATCAAATGCCCGGGCGACAAAAAGCCGTGACGGAGCTTGTTCGCCTCCTGGTTGGCGAGCGCCATCGCGTGACGGGCTCGATCGGAAAAACGCTCGTGCATATAATGTTCCTTTCGTTGGGACACCGGTCGAAGACCAAAGTCGCCGGCGCACACATCGGGCTGAAACAGACGCCCGTTTCGTTCCGAACCATCGCCTCAACGATCCGCGCCGGCGCGAGCCGGAGTGTAGCCCCCGATACCACGCCACACAAGCACGACAGCGCCGGTCGGAACGAGTGTGATACCTTACAACGATCGCCGCAAATCTTGACGAAATCCGCAGCAAGGCGTACCATTTCCACAGTCAATTGGATAACAAGGACGAGAGCAAGCTCTCTTTTTGCGTAGCGGTCGAATCACTGTTTCATCCGGTACGATGACTCGATTCGGCGATACACAATATCAGAAAACGCTCTAATCCCTTCCTTCGTAACAGGAGACCCGCTATGGCCCACGAATTGCCGTCACTGCCCTACTCGTTCGACGCTTTGGAACCGCATATCGACGCCCGCACGATGGAGATTCATCACGACAAGCACCACGCCGCGTACGTCGCCAAGCTGAAC
The DNA here is from genome assembly GCA_964637715.1 of uncultured Phycisphaeraceae bacterium. Lineage (GTDB taxonomy): Bacteria > Planctomycetota > Phycisphaerae > UBA1845 > UBA1845 > CAZWWW01. The sequence goes on from CAZWWW010000163.1 coordinate 3,223, forward strand.
GCCGCCTTGGAAAAACACCCGGAGCTGGCGGACAAACCACTTGAATCGCTGCTGGCGGGCGTCAACACACTGCCCGACGACATCCGCACGGCCGTCAGGAATAACGGCGGCGGACATTTGAACCACTCGATCTTCTGGCAGAATATGTGCAAGAACGGCGGGGGCGCGCCGTCGGGGAAGATCGCCGAGGCCATTAAGTCGTCGTTCGGCAGTTTTGACGGTTTCAAAGCCAAGTTCGCCGCCGCGGCGGGTGCTCGCTTTGGAAGCGGATGGGTGTGGCTCAGCGTTGACGGCGGCAAGAAGCTCGTGCTGCGCGACTTCCCCAATCAGGACAACCCGATTATGGAAGGCATGACGCCGATCCTCGGGCTGGATGTGTGGGAGCACGCCTATTACCTCCACTATCAGAACCGCCGACCGGACTACGTGGCCGCGTGGTGGAACGTTGTCAACTGGAACGACGTCGAAGAACGGTTCGTCAAGGCGACGGCGTAGCGGACACGCGAAAACTCAGCGATGCCCCGAAGCGGTATGGGCAGGTTGCATCCCTCCGACGGGGTGCTGTCACGTACCGACTAACAGGTGGACAAGGGTAGACAAGCTGCTCGCGGCCCACAAGCAATCAACCGCGACTCAGCGGCATGCCGTGTCCGTCGAATCGCCTTACACACATTAAGCGGCGGGGATGGAGGCATTCGCGCCGCTTTCGTTGTATCATAGCAGGCATGACGTCTTCCGGTTCGAAACCCGCCTGGACCCCCGACCTGCTGCGCGCGCCCCACGCCGCAGCCGACAAATCCAGTCGCGTTCGGCGCATGTTCAATGCGATCGCGCCGCGCTACGAGCTGGTAAACGCCGTCTTTAGTGGCGGTCGAGACGCCGCGTGGCGGAGGCGGGCGGTCACGCTGGCGCAGGTATCGACCGGCGACTCGGTGCTTGATGTCGCCTGCGGTACGGGTGATCTGACCCGGGCGTTCCATGGTGCCGGTGCGCGGCACGTCGTGGGCGTCGATTTCGCACACGACATGCTGACCCGGGCCATTGCGCGGTCAACCGACGGGATGCACTGGTGCGAGGCGGACGCCCTCTGCTTACCGTTTCGTGACGGGCGTTTCGATATCGTGTCGTGTGCGTTCGGGGTTCGCAACTTTCAGGATCTCGACCGGGGACTTGAAGAAATACGGCGCGTCCTGCGTCCCGGCGGTCGGGTCGTGATTCTAGAGTTCACGCGACCCAGCGCCCGGTTGATCCGCCGGCCGTATGATGTGTACGTGAATCGAATCATGCCGCGGCTCGCCGGGTGGTTGAGCGGTGATCGAGAGGGTGCTTATCATTACCTTCCCCGTTCCGTAGCGTCGTTTCTCACCGGTAAGCAGATGGGGGAGCGACTGAGGGCCGCCGGATTCTCGCAGGTGCGGGCTGTTCGATTGACGATGGGTGTAGTAACCGTTTACGTCGCTTCGCGCGGGACCGGCGAGCCACATCGGATCACGGTTGACGGAATCGAGTGAGGATGTCTACAGCACAGGTCGATACCCTTCGATCGGCACCTATTGGTGGACGAGCGGAATCCGCGTCCGACTACCCGGGGCTGATGGACGTCTGGTCCCGATCCGGTTCCAAATACCGAATCCGTGCCATTGTGCTGCTCGGTGTCAACATCGTGTTGTTCGCCGGGCTGGGGAGTTTTGCGTTTTGGCTGCGAAGCGGTGTGTGGGTAGCGCCGCTGACGGACGGATACTGGGATCAGTTCAGCGAGGCGTTTCGTTTTGCCACGAACAACCGGCTGACACTGGCCTCACTGCTTGTGGAGCCGATCAACGTGCGCGACGTGCCCATGCAGATTCCGATTCTGGGTCTGCTCATGGCCGCCCTCATCGCAATTCCCATACTTGTTTCGATCCTTTACCGTTTCCCATCGAGCCTCCCCTTCGTCGCCGTCGTTGGATTGGTCGCGGTGATGCCGTGGCTGGCCATCACCCTGCTCGGGTCGTGTCTGGTCGCCTCGGTGCGCCCGTTCCGCACGCGGTTTCGATTCGTATCCGCGCTTGTCGCGCTGGTTCCGATTGTCGTGTATCTGCTTTTGGCGTGGCGCGGCAGCGCCGACACGATCGTCGGGCGGATCGATCCGATTGACCGGATCAAGTTCGTCGCCCCGTGGGTTCTGGCTGTGGTGGCGGCGGGGGTGACGTTTGCGATCGTACTGATGATTGCGCGCCTGGTGGATTACCGCCCTGGTGCGATCACCCCCCTTCTGGCGATCATGTTCGGATTACCGGTTGCGCTCTTCGAGGTGAACGTAGGGCGCGACGAGTTGAATTATCGACTGTTGGAGCGTCGCGCCCGCGCCCACTTCGCCGACGTGGACGCGTCGAGCGCCTGGCACGAAACGGCACGGCGAAACTGGAAGCGCTATCCCCTGCCTCGCCCGGCGTGGCAAGCGACGCAGGAACTCGCGGAACAGCAATGGTTGTTCGAGCTTTCCGATGACGTCTCGCCCAACGAGTCGATTCTGAGCAAGCACCAACTGGAGTTGGTCGCCGAGTGCGACCGCTTTCTGCTCTATTTTCCCGATAGTCGTTACGCCTCCAACACCCTGTACATCAAGGCCCGGGCGCGATCCATGAGAATCGATGCGCGGGCGTTCCGCGAAACCAAGTGGATTCGCTTTTACGACGATTTTCCGAACGCCGCGACCAAAAACACCTGGCAGATGGTGCTGGCGAACAACCCCGATTCGCCCCTCGGTGCCGTCGCCGGTCTGCGACTCGCCCAACTCAACGCCCGAAGCGGGAAGGTGGAACTCGCACGCGATCAATTGGCAACGATGATTCGCCGTTTCGATCAGTACCGCAAAGCCGAACCCGCGTCAGCGGCGGCAGCGGGATCGTTATCCGGTGTACTGGCGCGCGGGGCACCCGAGGACAGCCTCGACATTCCCCTCGGCGCGATAGTGCTCGAAGCCCATCGTCTCTTTGATCTATTCACCAACAACCGGGACCCCCTCTACGGCTACGAACCGATCAGCGGTCCCGTACGATCGACGGAGGAACTCTCCTTTGGGTTGATGGATCTTGACCCGCGACACGAACGCTACGCAGATCACCTGCGTACGCTCCTGGCTCGCTATCCCCACTGTCAGATCGAAGACAACATACTCGTCGAGTTGGGTAAAGCTGCAGCCAGCTCCGATGAACGCATCGCCCGATTCGAGGAATGTCTGCGCCGGTTTTCCGAGCGCGACGCCGTACCCGAGGCCATGTTTCGTCTGGCTGATGCCTATCGCAGCGCGGGGCGCTCCGACGCCGCCGCCCCGCTGCTCAATGATCTGGTCGCCGGGTTTCCCGATTCAGTCTGGGCGCGACAGGTTCAGCGAGGACCGGTACGCATTACCGCCATACGGCGGACAAGGACCGGACCATGAGCCGCGATCGTCCCATTGCCCGGCGCGTCGTCGTGGGCATCACCGGGGCCAGCGGTGCGGCCTACGGAGTTCGATTGGTGCGATGCCTTCGGGCAGCCGGCGTGGAGGTGCATCTGATCGTCTCGCCGTATGGTCGCCGCCTGCTTC
>CAZWWW010000164.1:0-6786 GCA_964637715.1 uncultured Phycisphaeraceae bacterium
CTCGAGCCCGGCATGTTTCGCAGCGACCCGGTTCTGGATTCGGACGCGGAAGGGAACTTCTATTACTACAGTTTGGGCATCAGCTCAGGCTATTCATTCGGCTACGATTTGTTTAAATCATTCGACGGCGGACAAACCTGGCCACAAAGCGTACCGGCGTTCGGAGGTGACAAAGGTTGGATGGTTGTAGATAAATCCAGCAGCGTCGGCATGGGCAACATTTATGCCGCGTGGAGTTCGGCGGGCTGTTGCAGCAACCGAAGATTCACCCGGTCAACCGATGGTGGAAGCAGCTTCATGGAGCCGGTACGCAGTCGCAGCTTCTTTTGGGGAACAATTGCGATAGGACCGGACGGTGAAGTATATGTCACTGATGGTGGGCGAGTTGGAAAATCGGTCAACGCCACCGATCCGAACCAAGTGCCCGTATTCGGCGACCCTGTCCCTGCCGACTTGGGCGGATATCCAGTCTCGTTCCAGGGGTCAAGTCCGAATCCGGGCGGCCTGCTCGGACAAGCCTGGATTGCGGTGGATACGTCAAACGGACCGACACGCGGGTTCGTTTATAGTTTGGCGTCGGTCGCGCCCTTTGTAGATAACGGCGATCCGCTCGACGTAATGTTCACGCGCAGCGAAGACGGGGGTAAGACGTGGTCGAGCCCTGTGCGTGTCAACGACGACGGCACGAACAACGGTGCCTGGCAGTGGTTCGGAACCATGTCAGTCGCACCGAACGGGCGCATCGACGTCATCTGGAACGACACGCGCAACTCGGGCGAGGTAAATCAGGCCGAGCTCTTCTACACCTTTTCCGTTGATGCCGGACACACCTGGGCTAAGAACAAGCCGGTCAGTCCCATGTTCGATAGCTGGATCGGCTGGCCCAGTCAAAGCAAAATCGGCGATTACTATGACATGGTGTCCGACAACGACGGTGTGAGCATAGCCTACGCGGCCACGTTTAACGGTGAACAGGACGTGTACTATCTTCGCCTTGGACAACCGATCGACTGCAACCACAACGGCGTGCCCGATCGTGACGACGTGCTTGTTGGAGGATTCCCGGATTGCGACGGGAACACCGTACCGGATGAGTGCCAATCAGATTGGGATCGTGATGGGTTGATCGACGTGTGCGATCCCGATCTCGACGATGACGGCGTAGCGAACGAACAGGACGTCTGTCTGTTCACCCGACCGGGGGCAATCACCGACGACCGCGGCGCGCCGATCGCTGATACTACCGGGCGGTGCAACGTCGACCTCTCAGACTACGCGCGTTTTCGTAACTGCATGTTGAACGGTCGCCCTGGTGTGCCCGCCCCGCACGAGCCATGCATGAGGGCGTTCGATGTAACCGGCGACGGTCTGATAGATCTGGCCGACTACCAGGGGTTTCTCACCTCGTTTACGGGGGACCGATAGAGCTTGGTCCCACTCGGCAGACTACGAGCGAGCCGCCACGAATTGACAACCAATTGTAAGGACCTTAACGTCTCGAACTGATGTAAGTCATAACCGCCGAACGGTTATGGTGTGGCTTGCAAGGCGCAACCGCAGCGATTCGCCCGGTGGTTTTCAATTCGAGTCGTATGGGGGCCGTATTGGATGGGCGGACCCGTTTCACGATACGGCGCATCACCTGATTGACCTTATGGGCACCGCGATCGACCGCAAACCGTGCATTCTCGCGCTCGAAGACGGAACCTTTTTTGCGGGTCGGGCTTTTGGCGCAACCGGCACGCGCACCGGCGAGGTGGTCTTCAACACATCGATGACCGGGTATCAGGAGGTGCTCACCGACCCGTCCTATTGCGGGCAGATCGTAACTATGACCTGTCCGCACATCGGCAACTACGGTGTGAATCCGGACGACGCTGAGTCTTCGCGCGCGTGGGCATCCGGGTTCATTGTCAAAGAGCTTTCCGCGCGGCCCAGCAACCACCGCGCGACCCAAAGCCTCGACGCCTACCTTGCCGATCAAGGCGTCATCGGTATAGAGGGCTTGGATACCCGGGCGCTGACGCGCATGATCCGCGCACGCGGCGCGTTGCGGGGCGTAATCACCTCCGACATTACGGACCCAAGAGCCTGTGTCGATAGGGCCCGCGCCGCACCGCCCATGACCGGAACCGATCTGGTCAAAGTCGTCGCCACGCACGAAACCTTCCAAGCAGCGGATGCCGAATCCCCTCCGTCGAAGCCCGGCCCATCGACAATGAATCGGCGCTACAACGTCGTAGCCATCGACTGCGGTATGAAACGCAATATCTTGCGGCGGCTCTTAGAGGTCGGGTGTTCGGTACGCGTGGTGCCCCCGACCGCAACGCCGCGATCAATCCTGGATATGAATCCCGACGGTATTTTCGTTAGCAACGGACCGGGCGACCCGGCTGCGGTCCAGTACGCCGTTGCGTTGCTTGGGAACCTGATGGGTCGAGCGCCCATTTTCGGCATCTGCCTCGGGCATCAACTGCTGGCGTTGGCACTCGGCGCCTCCACGTTCAAGCTCAAGTTCGGCCACCGCGGGGCGAACCAGCCCGTGCGCAACCTAGGCACCGGGAATGTCGAGATCACCGCTCAAAACCACGGATTCGCCGTTGATACCGCATCAATACATCAGGCAGGCGCACAGCCAACGCACGTCAATCTCAACGACGGTACGCTCGAAGGATTCGTGCACAACGACCACGCCATTCTCGCAATTCAGTTCCACCCCGAAGCGAGCCCGGGACCGCATGACGCCTCGTATTTGTTCGACTGCTTCGCAACCATGATGAGGACAGGCCGACCGCCAACAGCAGAGCAGATGAGCGATGCGCAGTCGACCAGACGACGACTTGCGCGCGCATGTGTGGTTCCTTTGTAGGGTGAAGTGGTCGAATCCCCGTCGTTGCTGTAAGGCTGATCCGCAAGAGTGATGCAAGAAAAGCAAACGCTGTAGCCCACGCCTCGTCTCGGTCTACCCCGTCATGGGCAACGACCGCCATCGCGTCGATTTGCTGTATGAGCCCCCGCTTTGACCACAACACGGGATAAGAGCCTGATCGAATGCGTTTCGAACCGCGGTTCAACCGAGCGCGACGTTCCACGGCGCGATAATCGGTCGGTGGTCGACAAACCGGCGCACAAAAAAACCGGTCGACGATCGGCCGGTTCTTAATTCCCCTCTACTGGCGTCGCTTTGGACCGCCCGAACGCTTCCACTCGCTGCAGCCTAGACGATCAAGGCCTTCACGTCGTCCGGTCTTATGCGCGACGCCTTTTTCCGGCACGTGCTACTCAACCAACTCATCACAACCGGCGTATACGGCAACTGTCCCGCCCGAAGCTTTTCGATCATGCGGGCATCTCGCCGGGAACGCTCACCGGTCTTTCGCGCGTGGTTTTCCGCCGCCGTTTTCGGTTGATCGATCCGGCGTCGATTACGCCGAACCTTGATGCTCAATCGCAAACCCATAACTCGCCTCCACGTCAGGTAAAGCGGAGGATTATGCCCCCCATTGACCGACCCGTCAAGAAAAAACCGAAAACAGCCGACCATTCGTTGCGTGACAGGAACGGCGGTCGCTAAAAACGGTAGGGCAGGTCGTTCTTTCGCCCCAAGGCGGAAGGTTGACCTGCCATGGTCCAGGCAAGTGAACCCCCAGGCGTAGCCGGGCGAACCACCTGCCCTACGGTGAACCCGCATAAAGTGTCACCCTAGACCATTCGTTGGTGGTAAAATGGGTGAGATAGATTGCGCGTGAACGCATCGCTACCGCAACTCAACGCAGCCACGTCCTTTCGTTGCCACAACCACGCCCTTATCGCTTTCTTGAGGGCTTTACACGGGTCGTATCGGCTGATGCGGCGTCTACATAGGCTTCGCCGTGCGTCAACGCCGCCAGCAACGCACCACCCGTCACCGGCGCGTGCGGGACGGCATAGGGCATCAGGCCCGCGTAGTGGCAGGTACGCACCGCCGCCCGGCGATCCGCGAGCCCTGTAACCTTCCCGATCCTGTCGTTCAGACCAGGCGGCACACCGCACACCACGCGCAGCGTGTAGGCGAGCGTCCCGACGTCCAACACCTGGTCCGACTTAAGCCGCCACGCCGCTTTGATCGCACCGCGCCTCAACAGCTCGTCCATCCGCTCCTGCGGTGAAGACCATTCACTTGTCGAGCCCACCAGCAGCAGGACCGCACGCGTCCCCTCGTCAACCGTCACCACGGGCGTGCGCGCGAGATAGTGCAGAAACGCCGTATCGCTCAACCCAGCCGGGTCGATCGCGGGCGCGAACTGACGCCGGGGTTGCGCACAACCCGTAAACCCCACACACGCCAAAGCGAATAGCACACAACACCGGCGCGCGCCCGTAAGGCTACGCCATGCCGGTCGTGCCGGCGGATGATTTCGACACATGATGCGCCTATCAAAAGCTATAGGTCACGCCGAACAACAAAAACGTCCGCGTCGTTCGATCATCGAACGCAGCTCCGGGAAAAAACACACCCAGCCGCGCGGTCCACGCCAGGTCCGACGTTACCCGCCAGTTGGCGAAATAGTCCATCTCCCATCCCAGATAACCCGACCGCCGGTTCGCCGTCGAATCGGAGACAGCCCCGTCCCGGTGGTTTTTGTAAAACAGAAACCAGTTGGTACCGAGCTCGAGATCACCGAACCGGCGATCCTTCGGCAAGGGATAATAGGATGCCCCGGTCCGCCACATGTGCAGGTTGCTGTAGCGCGGTGCGAACGCCAGACCCGTATCGCGATACCCGAACCCCACAAAGCTTGTGTCCGTACGATCGCCGAGGTTTCCCCCGACCGAATCGGTCGGGCTGCCGAAACGATCCCCGTCGCCGCTACCGAAGAGATACTCGAACGAGGCACGCGACTTGTGCGGGCCCGGGAACAAATACTCGAACTGTGCGTCCCACGCCCACGCCGCAATATCATTGCGGTGCAGGAACTGGCGATGCCCCCAGCTCGTACCCCGCTCGAGCACCCACTCCGTCGAATACCGCCACCCCCGCCCCATCTCGCCGCTCGAGCCCACGCCGAAATAGGAGGAGTCATAGTTGAACCGTTGAAACGGCGCGAAACGCGCCTCGCTGTTTCGATCGCGCTGCCAGAGCGCATAGGCGAACGGGCGATGCCGCTCAAACCCGGTGTAGCGGAACTCTGCCCCCAGAAAGTTTCGCCGGGTTCGCGTGGCGGTGCGCGACCGGTCGGGATCGACACTGCTGCCCACCGTTTTTCCTGCCAGCGCGGTGACCTCGATATGCCGGTACGCGGCGTGAACAGCTACATGATCCAACGGCGTGGCCAGCGCCAACCCCTGACCGAACTCGATCAAATCGCGACCGGCTGCAATCGACAGCGAATAACCGACCGGTCGTTCGCCGCGGGACGACAACACGCGGGCCAGATCGATCCGGTAGATACCCCGCTCGAGTGTCGGTTCTTCCACATCGTCGCCGTTGCGATCGAACGCGTCCCCACTATTGAAATCGAGCAGCGTGGTCCGCGTGCGCACGTAGAACTCCTGAGCTCCGTCGTCGAGCCGGAGTCGCCCCCATAACCGAAGGTCGTACCGGCGCAGCGTGCGTGAGCTGTTGAGACCATCGTCGGAAAGGAACAGGTGCATATTGAACCACCCGCCCCAGTCGAACACGCTACGGATATCGTCACCGACTTCGCGCTCAAACGCCCGGCGAAGCCGCTCATCGACCTGCCGCTGCTGATTGAGAAACGAATCGGGGTCGCGTGCTGCTCGCTCGACACCCGTGCCCACCACCTGTCCATGAGCCGTAGCCACCGGTAGACACGTGAGAAAAGACGTAGTGGCAAGCACCAGGTAGATGGCACGCGGCACGCGATCCGCTCGCGCGTTCGGCAGTCGACGCTGTGCGCACGACTGCGACGGGGAAGCCGATTCATCTGTGATCGTATCCACCGAGCCCGTCATGGGCGTGCAGTGTGCGCGACGCGGACCGATCGATCAACCGCAAACCGTTGAACCGCCCAAGATAGGCTCCCCGGATCACCTGCGATCGAGGACGGGACGGAAAGTGCTCACCTGTTGAACGCGCCACGGCGATGGCGCAATTGCAACGCCCGGGACCGAACCTATAATCCGTTGCACTCTGTTTGACGTGCTGCCTCGATGCTGAGTCGCTGTGACGCTCGCCGGTGCGCGGGGCGAACAAGACCGGCGCACCACGTCAAGCGGTTTGCGTAGCGAAACGCGCATCGTGAGAACGGCATGAAGCTTTACACGAAAACCGGCGACGACGGAACGACGGGGCTGTTTGGCGGTGATCGGGTTCCCAAGGATGATCCGCGCGTTTCGGCCTACGGCGCGGTGGACGAACTGAACGCATCGCTCGGGACCGTCTTGGCGGGATCGAACGATGAAACGCTAGTGCTATGGCTGCGGTCCATCCAAGCGGACCTGTTTACGCTCGGGGCAGAGCTGGCCACACCCCGGGTGGACAAACTGCCATCGAAAGTGTCGGATCGCCATGTCAAGGCGTTGGAACAGTGGATTGACCAGGTGGAGGGCGATCTTGCTCCTCTGAACAGTTTCGTCCTACCCGGCGGGACGCCGACCGCTGCGCAGCTTCATCTGGCTCGAACCGTATGCCGCCGTGCTGAGCGCGACATCGTATCGCTCGCTCGTGAAGCGAAGGTACGGCCAGAGGTTGTCGTGTATATCAACCGGTTGGGCGACCTTCTGTTCACCTTGGCCCGGCGCGCCAACAAATCGGCGGGCGTGGCGGACATTCCGTGGGTGCCA
>CAZWWW010000165.1:0-6722 GCA_964637715.1 uncultured Phycisphaeraceae bacterium
ACTATCCACCAGGAGGCTTACTTCATAGTTTCATGGGCAAGCAGCAGCTTGCCCGCGTTGTTCCGGGGCAGTCACGGGCAAACAAGTTTGCCCAGGCCACCCGTAACGAACCCTAAGAATAAGCTGTGACTCTGCATTAGCGGTCTTTGTCCTTGCGCCGAAACGGCGCCGCCTGGCGTGCGGCAGCGCGTTCGAGGACGAGGAGTGGTCCCAGGGCTAGCGGCGTATCTCTTCTGACCTGACACCGGCGATCGGCGCGCCGGGTATTGCCCGCACTCCGGCCAGCCAAACTGAATTCACGCAACCCCCAGGACGTCAACAGAATGTGGCGCGGCACCTGCGCGGTCGGTAGCGGCTCGAACAGGCGATTCGACAGAAGTGATGTGCCTCACGTCGCCTCCCGTCAGCCGTCATAGTTCACGCTCAACACATAGCCGTCGGGAAGTCGGAACAATCGCTTGAACAGCTCGTCGACGAATCCTGTGAGGACGTCAACGTCTTCATCAGGAACGCTGAACGTGGCTGCTTTGCCAGTCTCTTCAAAAACCAGCGTCCACGATGGGGGGACGACGATCGCATGATTGGCCAGCGCATCGTGTACCCTTTGGTCCAACGGGTACGCGAAGTTCAGGAGCAACGATCCGTCGTCGCCCCGGTTTATCTGCACCCAATACCGATCTCCGTTCCCAACGGGTTCAAGGTTAGCCCACCACGCCGCGTTACCCTCGTCACGAACGCGGGTCACCACCGTCTCGATGAGATCCGTTGCGGTTGGATACTCCGCGGTGGCACTGTGCATTGTTTGTTGATCCTTTCGGCGACGCAATTCGTGAAGCCACTGAATAAGTATCGCATACGCGGCAACGGCGGTGTTTGATTCGTCCGGCACAGACAGATGATTCCGCCCATACGCTACACTGTCGATCGGCGAGAATCCGGTCCAACTCAAGCCCTCCGATTGCGGATCCAAACGAGGTTCGCCGCTAACTCATGAAAATCTTGTCCCTCCGCACGCGCCCGTTGATGGTCTGAAGTCGATGCCAGAAGCTTTCGGCGTTCAGCGACCCCCATTGCCGCTCCTCTGGACGGTAGTGCCAGTCCTCGTCATTCTGAAAGAACAGTTGTACACCCTCGCCTTCGATGATGTTCACGATTTCGTTGTTGTGGTAGTTAAACTCATCGTAGTCCGTCACCGCCCGCTGCCCCATCTCAGCGTACAGGTGGTTCAACTCGAGCAGCAGATCGTTTAGCGTCGGATCGAGCGGTTTAACCTTCAACCCCAATCGCTGCGCTTCGCGAATGGTGATGGGGTATTCGTGCGCGGGATAATCGGCGTTGAGCGCGCGTGCTACACGCTCGGCTTCGCTCCGGTCGACCGTATGATATTGAAGTATTTCAGTACACAACCGGATCGATAAAGACGTCGCGCGATCAACCGCCCCGATCACCAGCGGATGGATGTACTTGTAGACCTCCTGGAAAGGGTTTGTGCTGGAACTGCCGGCGTGCTTCTCCCACAGCGCGATGACGCGGTGTAACTCATCGTCGCCGACGAAGGCGATATCGTTTCGCTTATCCACCGGCCCCATCGCGTGTTCGAGCGACGTATCGATCGGCGTAAGATACGCGAGCGGACCCATGTGTATTTCGTCCGCGCCTAGCGCCAGCATGGTCGCCGCTGATGCGCACGCCAATGGCGCGACCACCGTAAGATGGTCCACATACTGCCGCAGCAGGTGGATCAGCCGTAACGACGATTGGCCGTCACCGCCGCTCGATTTCACGAACAACGTCGCCCGCCCGCCCGGCTGAACGACGCGCAACGCCTCGTACATCGCCTGCACGTCGTTGTCACAGATCGAACCCTTTTCAGATGACCAGTAAGTCAACAGCGGACCATCCACGGCGGTGTTGATACGCTCAATCAGCTCTTGAGTTTTCGTGAACAACACCGGCGGACGCTTGATGCGCGGCCTGCGCGCCGTCTTCCGTTTCACCGCCTTTTTCTTCGTTGCAGCCTTCGCTCGCTTGGCCATCCGTTCTGTTCTCCGAATGTGGTTGTCGTTGGATGAATAGAGCATCAGAACCGCAGGTCCGGTAGGTTGTCAACGCCGACCACCGTGAACGGGGTTCACCCATGCCACAACGCAAGGCGCTGCGGCGGTTGTATGACCGAATAGCACGCCCTCCCAAGGACCCGGACGCGGGCCTACAGCAATATCCGTTATTGTGTATCGCCGTATCGAGTCGATTCTCCGGATGAAACGATGATTCGACCGCTACACAATAAAAGAGCTTGCTCTAGCAGCAGCATCCTGTCACCCCGGCGCAACGACTCCGCGATTTGTATTGACCCGCAAAGCCTGACATAACACCATGGAACGGGATGAGACGGTCTCGGCGAAGGGCGTGCGCGACCAACTCGTTGGCGGAAAGGCTGCGCGCCGTCGGCTTGATTGAGACCGAACGGAAACCAGAGGCGGCGTGATGAAGCTGTTAGCACAATTTGTGTTGATCGGTCTGGCCGGTGTGGCGCTCGGGTTTGGTGGCAACGCGCTGCGCGGCAAGGGAGCGTTGCACGTTTCCAAGAATTACTTCGACACCGGTTCAAGCCTGGTCATGGCGAAACGCGCCGCCCCTGTCGATCCTGTTCGGTCCGGGCAAGACACCGCGATACCAGCGGGAGATGGTCTCGCTGGACACGGTAAGGCGACATCCGACGCAAACGGTACCGCATCCGGGTCGTCGTCCGGGTCATCCTCGGCAAACGACAGTGGATCGAGCGACGAGGGGCACCTGGACCATCCCTATCAGACGATCACCTTCAAAGAGATTACCGCGCTGTTGGATGATCCACTTACCGCCGCCGGTTTGAATGTCATCGTCGATGCGCGAAACGAAGCGCATTTCGCGGACGGACACCTGCCCGGCGCCATGCTCTGCAACCCCTATGAAGTCGCCAAGTACATAGACAATATCATTGAGGGGGAGACGATGCTCGATCGCGTGCTCGCGGCGGAGAAAGTGGTCGTTTATTGCGGAGGCGGCGACTGTGCCGACAGCGTGTTCATGTGCCGTGAACTGCTCGAACTGGACGTGCCGTACGACGCCATTTTCTTGTATGAAGGCGGGTGGAAGGATTGGACCGCCCAGCACGGTCCGATCGAAAAGGGAGCGGAATAGCGTGAGCAACACCACACCACCCGCACTAACTTCGATATGGCGGCGCCTTGACGCCAGCGGGTTTCCCTTGCTGTTCGTCCGACTTGTGCTCGGGGGATTGTTCATCTACATGGGCGTTAACAAGCTAGACCACCCGATCGAGTTCCTCAAACAGATTCACCTGTACCACATGCTTCCCGAAACACCGCCGTACTTTCTCAACACGACCGCCATCGTGCTGCCGTGGATCGAAATCCTGTGTGGCGTCCTGCTGGTGGTGGGTCTGGCGGTTCGTGCGGCCGCGCTACAAGTGCTCGTGATGCTCAGCGTCTTTACGCCGGCGATTCTCCTGCGGGCGCTGGCCATCCGCCATGAAACGGGTACCGCGTTCATGGACATCGCCTTTGACTGCGGCTGCGGTAGTGGTGTGGTCATCACCTGGATCAAACTACTAGAAAACACAGGCCTTTGGTTGCTGGCTGCGTACGCGGTCGTTTCCGGTTCGAGACGATTCACGCTGACGATGCTTCTGGAACGCCGAAAGGCCGATCCCACCTACTGCCATCTCTGCGCCTACCGCGTCAAGAACGCTATCGTGGGGCTCTGTGCCCGCTGTGCGACGCCGCCTGACGTGCCCGCCGATCAGGCATCTTAACGCCTCACAGCGAAACCATGATTCCTCCTGCGGGCCCAGGTCGGCCGTTACGACCAGTGGCACCCTTTCTGTGTGCGACGTGACTACTTCACTTGGCCTGTGGCGGTCATTTCGATCGGTGACGGCAAGTCAAGCCCCTTGAGCTGATCGAGCACGGTCTGCTTGTCGCCGACAATAACAAGCAGCGCATGCTCAAGTGGAACGGCGTCGTGGGCGAGTCGGTTGAGGTCCGCGCTTCGTACATGCCCCATCTCGGCGAGTTCCTTACCGAGCGCGTCGAACGGTTGTCCGTTGCGTACCAACGTAGCCCCGGCGCCGAGAATCCCCGACAACCCGGCGAAGCGCTGCATGAGTCGCATGCGCTGACTGGCCCGGGCCTTGTTCGCTTCCTCGTCGGAGATAGTCCCGTTGCGTATTGCCTTAAACTCGTTCAGAAACTCGCGCAATGAAGCCCCGGTCACGTCGGCGCGCACACTCGAAGAGGCCGTGAAGTAACCGGCGGAGGGGTTCATCAAAAAAGACGACCGCGCTCCGTAGGTGTATCCGTGCGCCTCGCGCAGATTCTGGTTGAGACGGCTCGTAAAGCTTCCGCCGAGAATCGTATTGAACAGTTGGAGCCGCGGACGCAGCGGATCACTGTAACGGGGGCCCGGCATGATGAATCGAACGACGCTCTGGACCGCGTCGGGTCGATCCACAAGCACGACGCGCAGTGGCTGACGTTGTGGAGTGGCCAATCCAGGTGGGGGCAACGGATGCACGCCGGCAGGGTCCGACCAATGACCGAAAGCCCGTTCGAGATGTCGCCTGGCCTGATCCGCCGTTAGATCACCGGCGACTAACAGCACGGCCAACGACGGACGGTACAGTTGTTTGTGAAACGCTTTGACCTCATCCAACGTGACAGCTTTGACCGATTCGAGCGTGCCCCCGCGCGGTCGACCGTAGGGGTGATCCGCGCCGAAATAGGCCCGCAGCCCCACAGTCGCCGCGACATACGTCGGCCTGTCGAGCTTGCGCTGCACGTCTTGCACATGCAGGTCATGGACGCGCTCCCACTCTTTGTCCTCGAAGCGGGGTCGCTGGATGGCGTCAGCGAACAAATCGAGCGCCGCATCAAAGTGTCGCGCGAGGACGGAAAGCGTGACGGTCGTGGTTTCATAATCCGATTCGCTGCTCAGCGCCGCCCCCAACCCGTCAAGGGCGTCGGCGAACTCAATCGCCCCAAGCGAACCCGCACCCTCGTCCAACATATCAGCGGTCAGATCGGCAAGCCCCGCCTTGTCTTCGGGGTCAGAAGTCGTACCCCGGGGGAACATCGCGGTTACCGCCACGAGCGGCAGCTCGCTGCGTCGCCAGTGATGCACCGTGATCCCGTTCGAAAGGGTAAAGGTAGTGGGCAGGAGCGGATCGAAACGCGGCGCTTCGGCCAGGGCGGGGCGCTTATCACGAGGGTTCGTCTCCGCTACCTTGAGCTCGGGAATCACACGCAGAATCAATCGGGCATTGGGTGTGAAGACGCGGCGGGCCCAGTTACGCATGCTGTCGCGGGTGGCGTTTCTGTAGCGGTCTAGATCACGCTTGAACGAGTTCGGATCGCCGTAATAGAACTGGTATTCATTCATGCGGTCGGCCTTGGCCAGCACCGATTGAAGCGCCGACACAGCCGCGTATTCTATCTTCGCCTTTTGTCGGTCCAGCTCTGCAGGGGACGGTCCCTGTCTGGTAAAGGCGGCGAGCGTTTGATCGACCGCATGTTCTACGGCGTCGAGGGTGACGTTATGGCGCGCCGTCACTTCGATTATGAACAACGAGCCCAGAAGCTGCGAATACTGGTAGGCGTTTACGTCGACGGCGAGCTCGTTTTTGTATACCAGCTCCTGATAGAGACGACTTGAAATCCCCTCCGACAACACCGCGGCCGAAAGATTCATCTCCGCGTCGCCCTTTTTGAACTTTGCCGGGCTGTGGTACACGAAATAGATACGCGGAAACTGCACGTTGTCAGTCATGGTGAGGCGTTTGACTTCCGAAAGCTTGACCGGTCCGGCTTGGGGATGAACCACGTCCGATCCGCGCGGCAACGTACCGAACAGCTTATTGACGAGCGGTTTGATTGTGGCCGGATCGAAGTCGCCGGCGACTACCAACGATGCGTTGCTGGGCACGTAATAGGTGGCAAAAAACTTCTTGACGTCGTCCACCGTGGCTGCTTCAAGATCTTCGTGGGAACCGATCACGGTGTGGTGATAGGGATGTCCGACCGGATACATCAACTCCGGAATGCGCAGCTCGGCGCGACCGTAGGGACGGTTTTCGGAGGTCTGTCGTCGCTCGTTGCGCACGACGGCACGCTGCTTGTCGAGTTTCTCCTGCGTCATGTTCCTGCCGAGCGCCTCGAGGCGGTCGGCATCGAGCCATAGCAACGTAGGCAGCAATTCCGCCGGTCCCATCGAGAAATAGTTCGTGCGGTCCTCGCTTGTCGACGCGTTGTTCCACCCGCCGCCCGCTTCCATGATCTGATCGAATTCGCCGCCCGGTACGCGTTTGGTGCCCATGAACATCAGGTGCTCGAACAGGTGGGCGAACCCCGATCGCCCGGACTTTTCATCCTTCGACGCCACGTAGTACCAGATGTTCACGCACGCCACGGGCACGCTGTGGTCTTCGTGCAGGATGACGTTCATGCCGTTGGGCAGCTTGTAGGACTCGGCCTTGATGCTCTGCGCATCCAACACAGCGGATAACGAAGCCACGAGCGACAACGCCATAACAAACAACGACGGTCTAAATGAGTTCTTCATTGATGAATCCCCGGACTCGGTAAACACGGTTTCTGGGATGAGCGCGGGGCGTCGCATGATTCGCTGACGGCCCGTTCGCTCAGCGTCGCGTCATGGTGACG
>CAZWWW010000166.1:0-6721 GCA_964637715.1 uncultured Phycisphaeraceae bacterium
AAATGAACCCACCAGCGTCAGTTCGCGCAGTCCCGCTGTCATAATGACGCCCTGTGCGTTGGTCCCGAGCGACAGTCCGTCCGCGAGTCCGACCGCGATGGCTACGATGCCCTTTAATGCCGCACATACTTCGTGGTGGGCGGGGAATCGGCTGATTTCGAAAGAGAGCACCGGGTTGCGCAGCGCCTCTTTGAGCAGTGCCAGGCTCGGCAGATCATTACCGGCCAGCACCGCCCGGGTCGGCAATCCCCTGGCGACTTCGTTGGCGATGGTTGGACCGGTGAGCACCGCGACGGAAGCGCCGGGAATCTCGCGCTGAACCACTTCGCTCATCGTACACTGCCGCTCAACGTCGAAGCCTTTCGAGACGCTGAGCACGAGCGGCGCGTCGGCGTGTCGACAAAGCTCCGCCGCGACGGACCGCATCTGACTCGACGGAACCGCCAGGATAAACAGCACACCCGCCTGATCGAACCGGGTGGCGTATTTTGCCTCGACCGTGATCTCGGCGGGCAGGTGTGGTTTCTCATGGGGACTGTGTTGCTTTCGAGCGGCATTGAGCGCATCCGCCGTTGCCTGATCGATCGCCCACACGCGTACGCGATGCGCCGCAGCAAACAGACCGGCCAGCGCCAGGCCCCAATTCCCCGAGCCGATCACGATGATCTCATCGACCGTGTGCATCACGGCATCCTACGAGCCGCGCGCTACAGCGACAAGACATGCCCGAAAGCCGCGGCGAGCCGGTTCCCCGCCCCGCGCCCGGTGCGCGTCGTACTCCGGTTATCCGGCGAATTCACTCAGATTGCGCAGCTTGATGTCGTGTCGACCGCGCAGTTTTTCGAGCAACCATCCCTTGTGCCCCGCGCCGAACATGATGAGAAACCGCTTGCCCTCTCCCTTGTGTTCTTCGAGCGAGGCCGAAATGAGTGCGTAATGAGCGGCGTTGATGTTGTCCCAGCCGCCGGCACCGAGATCGTCGTTGAACAGGCGGTTGTACGGCTCGAGCCCGCGGGCGGTGATTTCGTCGTACCGGTCTGTGTGAATCTTCAGGGGGTCCTCGTCGAGATGCTCTCTGTGCAGTTGCTCGTCCGCCTCCCGTTCCGCACGCTCCATTTCCGCCCAATCCTCGGGACGGGTTTTCTTGAACCGGGCCAGCTTCTCCTGCCTGTCGTCCGACATGGCCTTCGTCCACGCGGCGCAGGGTACGATCGTAAAGTGCATCGAACGGTGAAGCGGAAACATCGCATCCACGTATTCGGGAAAACGCTTGACGCGCGGCTCGTCGACGGAACCGGTTTCGTCGAACTGACGCAGCGCGGTGTCGAGGCGATCGGGGGGAATCTCGCAAAGAATATAATCCGGGTCGATCGCGCGTATGAACGACTTGACCCGATCAATACCGTAGAGCTTGCTGGTTCGATGCTGACCGTGAATCATGCCCATCACGATCACTTCGTTCTTAGCACCCGCCGCACAACCGGTCAACAGAAAGGAGCACGCTGCAACCACCAACACCATAAGAAAACCGACCGGTCGGTCGATCTGAACACGTCGAACCATCTGACACCTCGCGCATTCCTTGTTGACACGAAGAACCGGCGTCTAATCCCACACAACCCCGGCGTTGCGGCAGCGAAAACCCGCTTCGAAACTACGCCGACTCTTTATGGGGAAAGCCTCTGAACCAATACCGAGGTGTTATCGATAACCCGAAATGTGTGTCGGCACAAGCCTATGGATCCCAACATCAGCACATTACTATAACATTTTTTGATATTGTGTATCGCCGAATCGAGTCGTTTTACCGGATGAAACAGCGATTCGATCGCTACACAAAAAGAGAGCTTGCTCTATTGGTGGGCACGCGTTCGAAGCGCAATCCGGTGTATGGAACAACCGCCCAGCCGGTCACCGGCGAAGGCGATCTGAACAAGAAGCGTGACCGAAAATGACGAACGCAGTCACAAAACCGGATGCGCGAGGTTCCAGCCCGCTCGATCGAGCCGTAACCAGATCGTTCAGCATCCCGGTGCTCATGAGTCAGCGCACGCCACCCGGTAGGCTTCAAGTGCCAGGAATCTCTGGATTCCGTTGACGGTTCGGCAATCGAAGAACCCTCAATGGGCGGGATATACTCCCTAAGCGGGAGGAACCGTGCCGCGACTGAAGAACACGAGCCATATCATAACAAGGGCCAGAATCGACCCGAATCCACCCATTCCAAATCCACCCATCATCGCAGATCCTTTCTCGTTAACGAATATCCCGTTTTTGCGTTCCGATCCGCGGGCTTTAGCCCGCGCGATCTTGCCGGTCTCGATAGCGGTTCAACCGCCGAAGAACCGGCCACGAAAACGAAAAACGCTCAACTAGAGCAAGCTCTCTTGTTGTGTAGCGGTCGAATCACCGTTTCATCCGGCGAATCGACTCTATACGGCGATACACAATAACAGACAATGCTGTAAGTTCCATTCGAAGCGCGGGATGCAAACCGATCAGCACTTGGCCGCGCTATTGATTAACAAAAAAATGGGGCCCCATCATGCCGAACCCACCGCCATGCATGTGCCCCGTCGGTCCGCCGTTCAGCATGTGGAGGATCAGACCGTCGCTCACGATGATCAGCTCTTCGGTATCGCCGTCCTCGTCGAGGTCGTCAACATCCGCCTCCAGTGAGCAGGCGTACGTACTCCCGCATACATAATCTTCACCGAGGAAACCCGGTACGGTCATCGTGTTGGGGACCGTTGACCCGTCAGCCAGTACGCAGCCGACCCCTCCGGGAACCGTCAGGGGTCCGATACCGACGATCTCGGCACACGGAATCTCCACACTCAATTCCTCACCGGCACCGACGGAGACATCCGTCGTCTGCTCGTCGATCCCCATGTGGCTGGCGATGTACGAAAGGTGAAACGTGCCGTCCTGGTCGGAGTCGTTTGTCAGCATCACCGTAACGGTCCCGGTCGGTTCCGCGAGGTCGTCGACCGTCACGAAACCCATGTGCCCCGGCATATGCCCGAGATACTCGGTCATAAGCGGACCGCCGAATCCGTCAGTACCGCCCACCTCACTCGACACAGCCAGCGCCTTTTCCGCAAGCGCGGAAACCGTGTCGTTCGGTGCCGTGATGAACGAATTACAGCCGGCAATGCCTACGCCCGTAAGGACGCACGCCAACAAAGAGTTTATGTGCTTCATAACCACACCTCTTGAAACAGGCCCCCAAACCCTTGCCCCACACCGCGCTGATCTATGCCTTTTGATCCGCGCGAGAGCCGACACACTGAGTAGACGCCCACGGCGTGCAAACCTGCATGGCAAAGGGCGTGCCAGTCGTGTTGGACCGGCGAAAAACTCCGGCGATGTGGGCGCAGACATGTGACAGATGGGCTGGTCACATGGACTGTACGTGTCGCGACAGGGTTAACTTTGCTGGTAGGGCGTCATAATAGATGTTCAACCAGCCCTTACTTAAGGCACCCCTTCATATGTATTTGGACAGCGAGCGCGATCTGCCTTCAAACGGGCGCGAAGCTGGAACCCGAACTGCACCGCGCTGTCTGGAACGCACCCGTTTCGGACGGAAGTTACACCAGCGCCTTCCAGTAGCGAACCGGCATTTCCATGGCCACGCGGAGTCCGCCGTTTGAGCCGGCGTAGACGGGCTCATCCACGGCGGTTACCGACCCACCGCCCAGCCCCTGCATATCGCGCTCAATGAGCAAGGGCAGTCCGGTCAGGCGGCTCCCACCGCCGGCGAGGATGACCTGTCCCCGCAGCCGGGCTTGGAACTCGGGGTCGAACGTGCCGATCAGGCGGTAGATCGCCTCGACAATGTCCGGAACGATACTGTGGCAGGCGATGCGCAAAGCTTCGGTGATGTCGTAGGTCTTGGGTCGACCCAATTCCGTGAGCGTGACCTCGCAGGTTTGCTGCGGGTCGATCACGAACCCGTGTTTCTCTTTGATCTTGCGCACCATGTTGCGCGTAAGCTGAACCTCGTGGTAGAGCTTGAGGATTTCCTGTTCGAGACGCTCGTCGACGGCGTCGCCGCCCATCAGCAGCGTCATCTGATCGGCTTCGTCGGGCATGGTGCCGTGCATCCGGCACAGATCGGTGGTACCGGCGCCGATGTCGATCACCAGGGCTTCGGTGAGAATGCCCAAACCATAGGCGACGGCGAACGGCTCGCTGACCACCATCGCCGAGGCGACCAGGGGTTCCACCGCCTCGAGGAGAGCCTTTTGGTTTTCGATCGACGCCCGCGCCGGGGCACCGATCACCGCGTACACGGGTTGACCCGGCTGCGGGGCACAGGACGCGATAACCTGTTTGAGCAGGTCGCGCACCGCCGTTGTGCACCGCGCGTCGGTGGCGTCGATCACGCCGTTTTTGAGCGGGCGGACCAGATCGAGCGCAAGTCTGTTTTCCAGGGCTTCCTGCCCGATGAGGATGCGCTTGCCGAGTCGGCGCCGCGCCACGACATCGCGGCAATAGCCGACGTAGGACAACAACGTTTCACGTGTACCGTTGCTGGCTGAGACCGAGGTGCGCGACGTGCCCAGGTCGATACCCACATACAGGGCGTTTTCTCCGTGCCCGATAGGCGGAGAGGGTTCGTCGGGGAACTCAACGACCGGCTCCGTGAGCCGATTCGGTTTGTTCACCGACCTCTTGGTCTTGTCATTCGTGGTGACGGACCGGTTGGCTTCGTCGTTTTCGATAACCGGTGTGTTCTTACTTTCGCGCATCGGTTCAGCCCTCTCGAATGGTAAGTGGATGATTCGTTACGATTGTTTTCGCAGAGACACGTTCTTTTGAAACACCTGCTCGAGCAAGCCGGTCTTGTCGCCGTCGGCGATGGGTGGCGATGGTGTCCGAAAGGTGGCTGACTGGACAGCCCGCTTGCCTGAGGAACGCACTTTCGCTGACACGCCGCGCAGCTCGTCTTCCAGAGCAGCTAGTCGGTAGATCATGGCGAGCATCACCTTTCGCGTCGGTTCGCCACACGCTTCGAGCAAGGCCCCCACCTGCGTACGCGGCAGGTGAAGCAGCTCCTCGACGGTACAGGCCAAATCCTCCGGAAGGTTGGCCTTGACGGACGTCTCCGCTCCGGATCGGGTCGATCCCGCCTTTTTTGATCGCCTCGCCGTCGACGCGCCCCCGCCGACGCGCGACGTGCACGCCGGTTTCCGAGCCGTTGCCGTCGCCTTGGACGACTTTCGCCCGCGCTTCGGTGCGGGCTTTGACCGGGCCTTCGGCGAACCGGTCGCAGTCGAACCAACCTCAGTCGAATCAGGCTCAGCCGACCGGGCGTGCTGCGTTTCGACCTTGGTCGGGGCGGGCGGGCGCGCCGGGTTCGTCGCGGCGCGATCGGACTCGCTCGCGGGCCGGGCGTTCGACCCCGACCGCGCACCGGCCAGGCGATTCAATGAAACAAGATAGACAGCCACCTACACCACCTTACCCCTCTCCCCGCCTAGCGATCGCCTAGAAGCTGATCTCGATGTCGAGCGCCGCGGCCGCGAACCGGGCTTTGGTAATCGGGATAAACGGATCGGGACTAAGCCTGGCGACTTCAAGCGCCTCATGGGCATCTTTTTCGAGCAACTCGTCATCGCCGCTGGAAGTGCCGCCCGTTGGGACGCGAAGAAGATCGCCCGTTTGTTTGGTCACATAGGCACCGGGCTCGCGAATCTCGCTGAGCGGAATCCACACGCAACTTGTGTCGGAAAGCCCGGTTGACTGTTCAGGTTCCCTGGACATTGGCAGGCGTCCTTATGCAAAACGCACTGATACACTATCACCGCGGTAACGGAGACCACGCACCATCGCCGTGGACGTATGACTCGGCGTTAAAAGTTCACAACCACGTCGCAGTTGGCGGCGAGCATGCGCGCCTTGGAAACCGGAACGTAGGGATCATGCGTCAGGCACGTCACAAACAGCGGCTCCGTTCCCTTCATGCTCAACAGCGGTGATCGACCGGGCTTTACGGCGTTGTCCGGAACCCGAATGAGGTGTCCGCTCCAGTTGCACACGTAGCAGCCCGGGGCGTTGATCGCCTCGAAGGGAATCTCGGCGCCACACCCCTCAAAGGTGTTTCCCGCAACGGTTGACTTCGAATGAGTGGTCATCGAACGACCTCCTTGTCAAAACAGGTGTGAGTGGTTTGATCTATGCGGCGGGAACGCACAGGCGTTCCCTCGCCCGCAACCAGTAAACTATGTACCGCATCTACACAATCTGTCAAGGGCAAATCATGGCAAAAAGAAGCGCGCGACAGCTTGGGCGGGTCTGGGCCCGCTTCGATGTACGAACCCTTGGTCGCGGATGGCGGTGCGCATACCGGGTCGTGCACAGGCTTCGGGACGGAAATGCACAAGGCAGCGTTGATCGCCCGCCGGAATGTCCGGATACGATGGCGATAGGGCTTCGAAGAGGCTTGGGACAAACTTGATACCATCGGATGAGTCGATTCCGCAAAGCAGGACGTGCGTGGCGGGTCTTGACGATCAGATGCCCTTCTCGTCGCGGCTCTTACTCCCCTTCTCGAGTTCGCGATCGGAGCCTGCTCACTGGCGTCCCGTTTACACCCCACGTGCCGACCCGGGCGTCCCCGGACGGCTCCCGTCTTCATGGTTGAATCGAGCCGGGATTCGGGGTCCATGACAGTTTAGGCGGGAGAACATGCTGCGACTCGGGTAGGGCGGGC
>CAZWWW010000167.1:0-6702 GCA_964637715.1 uncultured Phycisphaeraceae bacterium
CCCGAACAGGTGATCCGGCAGCTTGCGGCGCTGCTCGAAGAAGCACCCGGTATCACCAACGCCGCCGTCTATGTGCTGAGTGATTTTCAACGATATAATTGGGTCTCGGCGACAGCGTCGAACGGTGAAAAGTCGCACACGTTGTTCGCCCCGTTTGAGGCGTGGGCCAAGGACGGGCGGCGATTCCATGTCGTTCTTGTAAACGTCGGTGATGACGATCGATCGAACCTGGCGGTTACGGATGTCACGGCGACGACCGGTCAACTGGTGGCCGGGTCCGAGGCGTCACTGCGGGTGGTCATCGGTAACTACGGCACGCAAGAGGTCGACGCCCTCGCGTTGCGTTCAACGGTCGGCAACCTCGTTCAGCCAACGAAAACAATCGCCACCGTTCCGCCGAACCGCACCACGTCCGTAGCCGTTCGCGCTACGTTTCCACGGCCCGGGTCTGAACCCGTACGTGTTGAGCTTCCCACCGACGCGCTGCCCGTTGACGACCTGCGCTACATGGCCGCCCGGGTCGCTACAGCCATTCGCATACTCATCGTGAACGGCGAGCCGTCGCCGGACCCCTACGACGACGAAGTCACGTTTTTGACGACGGCACTGCGACCGGAGGGTACGGAGTTCAGCGGCAACGAGCTGACCGTCGTTGACGAAGCGCAGTTGGCCGAGACGACACTGGATTCGTTTCACCTGATCATCCTCGCGAATGTGTACCGCCTGAGCGAACCCGTCGTTGATGAACTTGAGCGCTTCGTGCGCGGCGGCGGCGGGTTGATTCTGTTTGCCGGGGATCAGGTTGACGCGGATCAGTATAACGCATCATTCTATCGGGACGGTGCGGGGCTGCTTCCCGCACGGCTTACGGAACTCGTTCGTCCCGCCACGCCCGTTCATCTGGTGGTTGTCGATCGCCTGCATCCGGCGCTGCAGGGGTTGTCACAGGAAGGTGATCCACTGGGACTCGGGCAGATTCCGTTTTTCGCCTTCGTGGGATCGGAACCGTATGCGGGATCGGACGTCCCGGTAGGTGCGACGGGCGGTGTCGGTTCGGCGGGAAATGGCGACACCGCAGCGCGTGATGAGGCGACTGCGCCGTCGCGTCCGGCAAAGGTGCTCGCTCGTTTTGACGATGCCGATGAGCAACCCGCCATCATCGAGCGCCGATACGGTCTGGGACGCGTCCTGCTTGTTACCACGACTGTGGACAAAGGCTGGAACACCTGGCCCGACCATCCGACCTACCTCCCGATCATTATGGAATTGAGTCGCTACGCCGCGCGTCATGGCGCGGGCGGTACGAAGCGCTTTGTGGGTGATCCTATCGAACTGGAGCGCGACCCCAACGTGTTCACGCCCGACGCGTTGGTGCGAACGCCGTCCTATCCGGATGATCGGGAGGCAAGCGTCGCCGGGCAGACGGTTGAAGGGCGCGGTCTGGTGTTCGCCTGGCCACACGCCAATCAAGCGGGATTCTACCAGTTCGTGTTCCACCGCCAGGACGGTACGGAGGAAACGGATCTTGTCGCGGTGAACGTCGACCCTCGCGAGAGCGACGTGAGCGCCGCCGCGGAGGCTGAGCTGCGGCGCGCCGCCGGGGATGTTCCGCTGGTCTATATCGACAGTGTGGACAAGATCGCCGCGACCGCCGGCGAAGCACATACCGAAGTGTGGCGCGCCGTGTTGATTCTGGCGCTCATGGTCTTGCTGAGTGAGCAATCTCTGGCGTGGTTCTGGGGACGGAGGCGATAAGTTTGGTTGATTGGTTGATCCATGCTACAAGCGCTGTCGCCTCACTGGCAGCCGTGCGCAACGGCGAGGAGTTCGTCACCGAACTGCGCGACATACCCCAGGGCTGGTACGCGCTGGGCGGTATCGGACTGCTTGCGGGATTGTGTGGGGTGGCGTTTTGGATGTACCGCCATGAAGGACGTGGCGGGGCGAGTGCCCGTGTGCGTACCCTGCTCGCGGTAGTGCGGTGTGCGGTGATTGTGACCGTGGCGGTTATTCTGTTGGATCCGATTCGTGTGCGGATTCTGAGAAAGTGGATCGACTCCTACACCATCGTGCTGGTGGACGATTCGTCGAGCATGGGTCTGGCGGATACCTACCGCGATGAATCGGCGCGGGTGCACGTTAAGAACGTCGTGGACCTCGAAGACGGGGCGTCGATTCGGCGCACCGACCTGATTCCTCGTCTGCTTGAGGCGAACGATCGGGCGTTGTTGAAGGGTTTGGCCGCGCGCAACCGCGTCAAACTCTACACCTTCAGCGATGAACCCGAACTCCAGGCGACGATCCGCGCCGGGTGGGAGGTTCGTTCGGGCGGTGATGAGGATGATTCGATCGGTGCGGTGACTACCACGGATGTCGAACACGCAACCCTGTCACTCGGCGCCCGCGGCACAGCCACCAACCTTGAACGCGCGCTGCGGCGCACCATCGAATCGCTGGGCAGCGCGCCGATCGCCGGCGTTGTCGTGTTGACGGATGGGGGTGTTAATCAAGGCGCAGCGCCAAGCGAACTGGCACGGTACGCCCGCGAGCGACGCATCCCCGTTTACCCCATTGGTATTGGTGATCCTTCGCCGCCGCGCAACGTACGCATCGCCGAGGTTGTCGCGCCGGACAACGCCTTCCAGGGCGATCCCTTTCCCATCAAGGTGCGCGTGACAGCCGATGGGCTTGACGGCGAAAGGATTGAGCTCGTTCTGCGCGAGCTGGATACGCAACGTGGGGGCGCGGCTCGCGAGGTCGAACGAAAATCAGTTCGTGTGGGACCGGGCGGGGCGATCGAAAACGTCATCTTTGAGCGCACCCAGAACCGTGTGGGTCGATTCGTCTACAAGGTGGAAGCCCCGCTGCTGGATGCCGAATCCGTCGCGGATGACAACAGCAAGCAGGTCAGCGTCAACGTCATCGACGCGCGGACGCGCGTGCTGATCGTGTCCGGCGAGCCGAGTTGGCAATACCTCTTCGTGTCGCGACTTTTACAGCGTGACAAGACCTTCGACGTCAGTTGTTGGCTGCAATCCGCCGACCTGTCAGCCGTGCGCGATGGAAACACCGTGATCGATCATCTGCCGATCCTTCCCGAGGAATTGTACGCCTATGATCTGGTGATCCTAGCTGATCCGTCGCCGGATGATCTGAACGAGGACTGGTGCCGCCTGCTCGATACGTTCGTGACGGAACACGGAGGCGGGTTGCTGTATCTCGCGGCGCGACCGCACACGCCCGCGCTCTTGCGCGCCCCCTGGTTCGCACCGGTGCGCGACATGCTGCCCGTGGCGATCGACCCCGAGGCTGACCTGATTCTCAACCAGATCGGGCACTATCAATCGACACCGGGACCGATCGAGATTCCAGAGTCCGCGTTTGGCCATCCCGTCTTGCGTACGGGTGCGGACGTAGCGTCCGCGAAACTTGCGTGGCGTGGCGTCGGTGACGTGTACTGGTACTACCCGGTGCTCCGCGAAAAACCGGCGGCGACCGTGTTGATGCGGCACGGCGGCGCGCGCATGCGCAACGGATACGGCGGGCACGTGCTGGCGGCGTTGCAGTTTGTCGGCGCGGGGCGCACGGGCTTTCTGGCGTTCGACTCCTCTTGGCGCTGGCGGCGCTACGACGTCAACCTGTTCGATCGGTTTTGGGTCCAATTGTCGCGCTATCTCTCCGAAGGCAAGCTGCTCGGCGGAAGCAAGCGGGGTATGATTCTGACCGAGCGCGACCAGTATGCCATCGGTGACGCCGTGTCGGTAAGCGCCCGGTTGTTTGATGAGCATTACGAGCCGATTCAGCAGACGGATGTTCGCGCGCGGTATCGGATCGATCATGAGCGCCATGACTTCCTGCTGGCAAGCCGACCGGATCAACCGGGTTGGTTCGAGGGAAGATTCGTACCGGACCGCATCGGTGCGTATGAAATCAGTTTGACGCTGCCGGGTACGTCACCCGATGAGTCCGTCGAGATCGTTCGAGAGATTCGCGTAGCCCGGCCCAACATCGAAATCATCAGACCGCAAATGGCCCGCACCGACCTGATGACCCTGGCGGACGGATCGTTCGGCGGACGCTACTTCGACGTCGACGGCGTGGGCGACCTGGCGGATTTGATTCCTGACCTGCACGCGGAGATTCCGATTCGATCACGACCGACAACGCTGTGGGACAATGGCTGGACGCTGGCGTGGCTTGTGATGCTGCTGTCGATCGAGTGGGGACTTCGAAAATGGAACCGGTTGTTGTAGGGTGAAACGTCGAGAGGATCCATGAGCGCTCAGCGTACACGCAACACAAGCACCGGATTTCGATTGGATCCGTCGCTCTTGGGGCGATTGGACCGGGTGGCTGCGCGCCTGCGGAGCTATGTGTTGGTCGAGGGCGTCGCGTGGGTGCTCGGTTTTCTGCTGGTTGCGTGCGGGTTGCAACTGATGCTGGACTACGGAACGCACGGATTGCAATGGAGCATGCGTCTTGTTCTTTCGCTGCTGATTGTGGGCGGAACGCTGCGCGTCGCCTGGCGCCGTTTGATAGCTCCGCTGCGCGTGCCCGTAACAACGGCCGCCGTCGCGAATCTTATCGAACGAAAGAACCCGCAGCTCGCCTCTGGTTTGATTTCCGCCGTCCGGTTCGCATCGGGTGAGGTGGGCGACGTGCGGACCAATGCACCGGCGTTGATGGCCCGGGTGGTCAACCGCATCGGTGCGGCCACGGAACGCATAAACTTCGGTGCCGTGCTCAGCGATCGCCGGGCCAAACGATCCGGCGCGGTGATCGCAGGCGTCGTGCTCATCTGCCTGATAGGCAGCATCACCATACCCGGTGTTCTCGGCATCTGGTTTACGCGAAACGTGCTGCTTCGTGACGTGGCCTGGCCCCGAAGAACGCATCTTGTCGTCGATCTGCCTGACGGCGAGATTGTGGCGGCGCGCGGAGACGACGTCATCATAGAGGCTACCGCGCAGGGCGTTCAACCGCGATCCGTGGAGCTCTTTTTTGAGACGGCATCGGGCAAGGCCGGGCGCGACATGATGCGCACGGTGGGTAGCGCGGGCGCCTATCGTTACCAATACACGTTCAAGAATGCGCAAGAGGATTTCACGTTTCACCTGCGCGGCGGAGATGATCGAACCATTGACTTCCGAGCGCGATTGCTCGAACGACCGCACCTTATTGAAACGGAGCTGCGTGTGGAACCGCCGGCCTATACGGGGGCGCCCGCGATCATCCTTGGTGACGGTCAGCGCGCCGCGCAGGTGCTGTTCGGAAGCCGCGTGACCATCACCGCACGCGCGAACAAACCGATCGCCCGCGCGTCGCTCATGGCGGATTCAGACGTGGTTGCTGCGGTCGAGACGGACGGAAGCAGGCTATCCGTAACCGTCGTTCCCGAGCAATCAAACACCTATCACTTCGCGCTGGTCGACGAAGCCGGTTTGGAAAACAGACAGCCGCTGCGGTTTGCCGTGCGCGTCGCGAGGGACGAAGCCCCGCACGTGCGGCTGAAGATCCCCGATGTCGGCGAGATGATTACACCCCAGGCTGTGCTTCCGCTCGACATTGAATTGTCGGATTCGATTGGGTTGGCGCAGGCGGAGATTCTGTTCAAATCCTCGCGCGAAGGGGCGCTCGAGGGTTCGCTGGAGGTGCCGGGGTTTGAACGGGCTATCAAAACGCTGAGTTCGAGCCTCTCCTGGCCCGCCGCCGAGGCGAACGTGGCCCCCGGGGAGTCGCTCGCGCTGTGGGCGCGGGCGGCTGATTATGACGACGTTTCAGGACCCAACGTGGCGGAATCAGCCGAAGTCAGCCTCCGCGTCGTGACGACCGATGAACTGATGGCGGAGCTGTCGCGGCGCGAGCAGGAACACCGGGCGGATTTCGAACGTCTTATCGACGCTCAGGAGCAGCTTCGATCGTCGCTGCTGAGCGCCTTTGGGCGTTTTAACGCGCCGGATGCGCCCAAGGACGAATTGGCGGCGACCCTCGTTCCGCTTGAGCGGCGGCAGAGAAACATAGCGGGGTCGGTGAACGCGCTGCGCCAGCAGTTTGAACACATTCTGGCTGAGCTGCGCGTGAACCAATTGAACACCCGCGAGGCGGAAAAGCGGCTGGGCACCGGTATTGTCGAACCGCTCACGGTGCTCGCACGGCGGGATCTGGTTCTGGCCGCGGACCTCATCCGCCGGTGGTCTCGCGACGGGACGCCCGAATCTGCGTCGTTGATCGACCCGCAGCAGGCGGACGTGTTGTTACACATGCGTGAGGTTCTGGCGCGTATGATACAATACGAAGGGTATCAAGAGGCCGTCAACATGCTGCGGGATATCCTGCGGCTCGAAAACGAATTGAACGAAGAAACGAAACGGAAGATCGAGGAACAGGCCGGTGACTTGTTCGATAAGTAGTTCCGTTTCCATAAAAGACTTGTGTGAGATGCTCGTAAACGCATGGCTAGAGCATTTATCGTTTTCATGTGCCGGTTCTGGAATACCCGAACCGGCATCGAGACCGGGAAGATCGCGCGGGCTCAAAGCCCGCGGCTCGGAGCACAAAAACGGGAAATGCTATAGTGCTTTGTCATACACCTCGTTCATTGGGTGGCATGGGCAAGCAGCAGCTTGCCCGTGGTGTTGTTCCGGGGACGGTCACGGGCAAACAAGTTTGCCCATGCCACCCACAACGAACCCTAAGAATAAG
>CAZWWW010000168.1:0-6689 GCA_964637715.1 uncultured Phycisphaeraceae bacterium
CTTGATTCCGGAAAACGAAAAGTCCAACGAATCCGGCGCGAGCATGGTGCGCGGAAAATTGACGGCCGCAGGGTTCCCCGCCTCCGCAAGGCGACTGATGGCCGGACCGCCGGGGTATTCCAACCCGAGAATCGTCGCCACCTTATCGAACGCTTCACCAGCGGCGTCGTCCGTCGTCGCTCCGAGCACCTCAATGTCCGTCGGCGCCTTCGCACGAAACAAAGACGTATGCCCCCCCGAAACGACCAGCGCAACGGCGGGCCACAATGATTCGTTGTCGTCACAAGCCGATTCGCACGCCGATTCGCCGGACGGCGCAACGCCGGCGCGGTCGCAGACCGAATAGCCGATCGCCGGGCTGTAGGCGTGTGCCCGGATGTGATCGACGGCCACAAGCGGCTTGCCCCATGCCCAACTCAACGTCTTTGCCGCCGTAAGCCCGATGAGCAACGCCCCCACCAGACCCGGTCGGTTCGTAACGGCGATGGCGTCGATCGCCTCGACCTCGCATTGTGCGGTGTCCATGGCCTCGGCGATGATCGAATCGAACCGCTCTATGTGGGCCCGCGAGGCAATCTCAGGAACAACGCCCCCGTACTTGGCGTGCAGATCAATCTGCGACGCCACAACGTTGCTGCGTACCTCCCGCCCGTCAACCACCACGGCGGCGGCGGTTTCGTCGCAGGACGTTTCGATGCCAAGCATTGTCGTCATGTAGGGCTCGATCTCGCGTTGCCGGTATATTCACGTCGATTCGCGGGAATGGTAGCACAGGAGAACGTAGTTGAGTATGTCCCATTGCCAGTTGAAGGATTGATGGCGCCCCGCCCGGCGTGATATGCGATCTTTTCCCCTGCCGCAGCAATCCCGACGAATGCATCGGTGACGGCACCGTCAACTTCCAGGACATCAACGCCGGCGTAAACGCATTCAAAGGGGGCGGGTGCCCGTAGAAAAGTGAGCTTTGAAGTTAGCGGTCCCCTGTACGAACCGACGTGCATACGTTTTGCCCGCTCTGCGCGCCGCCGTTGACACACCTTCCGTTGGTCCCGACAACTTCTCGCTGGGTCGAATAACGTTTCAGTTTGCGGGAGCCTCTTCAGTGGCCCGGAGATACGCGCTGGATACGGACGTACGGTTCATCAAGGGGGTGGGGCCGGTCCGCGCGGCGGCGTTTGCCAGGCTCGGGATTGCCACGGTCGCTGATCTGATTGAGCATTTCCCGTTTCGCTATGCGCTCAAACCAAAATCGATCCCCGTCGGCAACCTCGAACTCGACGCGACCGCAACCGTCGTGGGGGCGCTGCGCGGTGTGCGTCCCCGCGGTCCGCACAGCCGCCAGAGCATCAGCGCGACACTGATGGACGGTACGGGACAATGCCGCGTTCGCTGGTTCAACTCACCGCACCTGATCGACAAACTGCACGACGGGCAAATCGTCAGGCTTACCGGCAAGGTCCGTCTTCAGGGCGATCTGGCGTCGTTTACGAATCCGGAGCTGGCCATCATCTCCGAGTCCGGCGATCCCTTCGAGGACGATCACGATCGCCAGGACGCCGTGTATCCGGCGACCGCCGGACTGCCGCCTCAAGCGATCCCCCGCGCAATCAATCAAGTGCTGGACGACGTACTGGATGCCGTCGTGGATTTCATCCCGATCGCGCTGCGCAACCGTCGCGGGCTACCGCCCCGCCGCACAGCCGTCGAACGCATGCACCGACCCACGACACTCGATGACGTGTCCGTAGCGCGACGGCGGCTCGCCTATGACGAACTCCTGCTGTGTCAGTTGGCCGTGCAGATGAGCCGCGCACGCCGCAGGGAAACATCCAATGACGCGCCCGTGCTCGCGGTCACGCCGACCATCGACCGGCGCATCCGCCGGCGCATTCCGTTTTCCTTGACGCCGGGCCAGGATCAGGCGGTCGGCGAGATTGTCCGCGATCTGGCGCAGTCTCGACCAATGAATCGACTGCTCCAGGCCGACGTCGGCGCCGGGAAAACCGTCGTGGCGCTCTATGCGGCGCTCGTCGCGGTCGCTCGGCACAAACAGGTCGCCCTGCTGGCACCGACTGAGGTGCTCGCCGCCCAGCATCGCGCAAAGATCGAGAACTACCTCTCCGCCAGCCGGGTGCGCACAGCGTTTCTAGCGGGATCGACGCCGCGTACGGAGCGGACGCGTTTGCTCAACGCGCTCGCCGATGGGACCATCGACCTGCTCATCGGCACACACGCGTTGCTCGAGCCTGATGTCCGCTTCCACGACCTGGCGCTGGCGATCATCGACGAACAACACAAGTTCGGTGTGGCGCAGCGTGCGGCCCTGCGTGCCAAGGGTCGCGCCCCGCACGTCCTCGTACTCACGGCAACGCCGATACCCCGAACGCTGGCCATGACCCTGTTTGGTGATCTGGACGTATCAACGATCCACGGCGTCCCCCCGGGGCGGCAACCGGTTACGACGCGTGTGGTCACCCCTGATTTGAACGGTGACGCCTGGGCGTTCGTGCGTTCGCGCGTGCGGCAGCGCGAACAGGCGTTCATCGTTTATCCGCTCGTGGAAGAATCCGACGATCTTCCGCTAAGAGCCGCGACGGCCGAGCTTCAACGACTGGACCGCTCGGTACTGTCCGGTTGCCGATTGGGTCTATTGCACGGTCGGATGCGCCAGGCGGATAAGCAGGATGTGATGGATCGGTTCCGATCCGGCGCGGTGCAGGTGCTGGTCTGCACGACGGTGATCGAGGTCGGCGTCGACGTGCCCGCCGCGACGATGATGATCGTACAACACGCCGAGCGCTACGGTCTGAGTCAACTTCATCAATTGCGCGGGCGGGTCGGGCGCGGCGATCGCAAGGCCTTCTGCCTGCTCTTTACGGAATCAACAGGCGGAGACGCGCTCACGCGGTTGCGTGTGTTGTGCGCATCCTCGGACGGCTTTTTCATTGCGGAACAAGATCTGCGCCTGCGCGGTCCGGGTGAGTTGCTCGGCAAACGCCAGCACGGTCTACCGGCGTTTCGCGTAGCGAATCTGTTAACCGATCTCGATCTGCTCGAACAGGCACGCGACGACGCGGCGCGTCTGCTAAGTAGTGACACAAACCTGGCACAACGCCGCCACGCCGCACTTCGGGCGGCACTCATGGCGCGATACGGAAGCTATCTTGATCTGATTGATGTCGCGTGACACGCCGTCGGCAAGGAACGCTTCGTTGGCGATCTCGAAGACGACGCCCCCGCGCCGTTGCTGAAGCAACCCCCCGGGCTGCCAGCACGGCTTCGAAGTACCCCTGGCGGAGCGCCCTTGGTCTCGCCCCTTTTCAGGACGGGTTGATGCTAATGACCCGCTTCGCCCTCCCAAGAGCAGGTCCGTGCTATCGAAAAATGTTGTTTTTATTGTGTAACGAGCGGCGGGCTTGACGCTCAGGCTGGGTTTCCAAAGCTCGAACGGTCGCCAGCGAGGTCCGAAGGCCAAAGACGCACCGAATCTGCGTCAGCGCATCTATCGTTTTCACCTGCCGGTTCTTCGGCGCTCCAACGGGTATCGAGACCGGATTAATCGCGCGGGCCGAAAACCCAGGCCCGGATCGCGAAAACGGGACATGCGCCCGGCGTCTCATCCGGCGGAATCTTTCTGCGAAATCTTTGTAAGGTTCGTTCGATCCCCAACGACTCATTTCAAGTGGGGTCACTACGAGTCGCATTTTGTGCAATCAGGAGCCCCTTTCAGGAATGATACAGTCGTACGGGCACCGTGACCGGGAAGGGTTTGCGCAGCAGGGATGCCGCTCGTGCCTCGGTTTGAATGAAAAAGCTGTCGTGTGGCGCGCCGGATTCGTGGCGGGTGTGTCGCGGGGCCGGTTTGCTGTAACGAACGTCTTGTTTCCCCAAGGGACTCTTGTTTAGGAGATGAATCTCATGTGCCAGTTCTCAGTCCGTAGGAATCCGCTCATCTCGGGCGTTGTTCGGAGCAAAACGAGCGGTGTGGTGCTCGCCGTGGCGGCGCTATTGATCGGCGGAACGCAATCAGTGTCGGCGCAAAGTCGCGGCGGCCATGGCGCAGCGGGCATGCACACCCCCGGACCGGGTTTGCACGCCTTCGCCCGCGCGCACGGCAAAGATCCCAACCCGCCGGGGCGGGCGGGCGGACCACTGGAACTCACCGTCACCCAACGGAAAGGTGCGGCCAGACTGACCCTTCCGGGAACCCGGTCGATGGACCCGGCCATTTTCGGTACGCCGGACAAGCCCGCCGGGTTCGAGCCGGCACCGTTTCCCATGCTGGGGATCAAGACTGACATGCGTTTGTCCGCGGACGGGACGTATACGATTATCGATCACGCGTGCCCGTTCAGCGATTGGGATGAAGCGACCACCGGCAGCGTGGACATGACGGTGGTTGACGCCACAGCCATCGACGGCGCGTACACCAAGGACAAGATCAATTTCGAGGCCAATTTCGAGTTGCCGGACGGCGCTAAATACCGCGTCGTCTGCAAAAAGCCGCTGGCCCACGGCGGTGCGTTTCCCTTTTTCGGCGGCGTCGTAACCAATCACCTGATCCACGGCGGCGCCGGCATTGCCCCCCGGGCGCTACCGACGACCTTTGCCTATGCAGCGTTCTGGGGTGCGGGCGATGTGTACAAGGATGGATCGTTAATCAACAAAGGTCAGTTGATTCACGTGTGGGTGGATGAGAATGTCCGCGCCCGTGGCGACAGGATGCGATGGGACGCGGATGCCGGCAATCCATCAAAAGGAATCACACTCCACATGGTCATCCCGCCCTACAAACCGACGCCCCAGGGGATGGTCAAGACACCGCTGAAAACCATGTTCATGCCATTCCCCTATATAAAGCCGCATATCATGCAGGAGATGAAACTGGCGAAGAAATCCGGCGATCAATCGAGACTCGCCCAGGCCAAGCAGATCAAGGACGTCATGCAGCGCACCAAGAAACACGTCGTAACCGCAACGGCGGGTGGAAAAATGTTCGGCATGCCGTTCATCATGATGCACTTTGATCACGTTGACATGAAGGTACGTAAATAGCCCGAATCTTGGGACGGTCATCGAGTCGCTGCATCGACCTAACCTGTCGAAAGGACGGTGGTCGGTGCAGCGATTCAACCCCGATACTGCGCCGAAACACGGAACGGGAGCAACGCGCAGCATCCGGGGACCTGTTGTTCAGGAAGGGGAATCTGGTCGGGTCGACACCCGATCTTTGTCTGGACCGTTTACTCATCAGGGAGTCTAAAGGACATGTTTCGTATCGCGCCTCTTGTGGCGAACCGAATGAATAGGCACAGCTTTGTCGCTCCGTTGAGCGTTTCACTGCGCGGAGGACTGACGTGCCTGCTACTCGCGGCATGGATCGTTCCCATAACCGCAGTGGCACAAACCCGTGAGTTTCTCCCTCAGACCAAGGGTGACGGTCCTGGTTTCCACGCCTACACCAAAGGCCACGCCCTGGAACAAAACCCGCCGGATCGTATCGGCGGACCGCTGACCGTGACGGTAACTCAGACCAACGGGAGCACGCGGCTTATTATGCCCGGGCCTCGCTTCCTCGACCCGTCGGTGTTCGGAACGCCGGAGCATCCCGTGGGGTTCGACCCGGCTCCGTTTCCCCTCATGGGCGTTCCACTCAATATGCGTAGGGTGGTCGACGGCAAATACACGTTTGTGGATCATCCCACGCCCTTTAGCGACTGGCGCGAAGTCGGCGTGGGCAGTGTCCGGCAGGTAACCGTGGACGTTACAGCCATCGACGGCGCCCGGACCAAGGACAAGATCGACTTTGAAGCCACCTTCAAGTTGCCCGGTCCCGACCCGGACGAGCCCGACGTA
Organism: uncultured Phycisphaeraceae bacterium; assembly: GCA_964637715.1. Classification (GTDB taxonomy): domain Bacteria; phylum Planctomycetota; class Phycisphaerae; order UBA1845; family UBA1845; genus CAZWWW01. The sequence goes on from CAZWWW010000168.1 coordinate 5,857, forward strand.
GGGGCGGTGCGCTACCGCGTCGTGTGCAACACGCCGTTGCCTCACGGGTTTGGGTTTCCCACGTTTGGCGGTGTGCTGACCAACCACCTGCTTCACGGAGTGACAGGTCTTGGCACACGGCTCATGCCCACCGAATGGACCTATGTGGATATCTGGGGCAAGGCGGACATCTACAAGAACGACAAGCTGCTCGTGAAGGACCACATGATTCACACGATGGTCACCGAGATCGTGCGGGGTGACGGGTACAAGCTCCATTTCGACGGTGGCGTTGGTCAGCCCGCGCAGGGTATCACCATGCACCTGATGATCCCACCCTATAAACCCACGCCGCAGGGGATGGTCAAGTCGCCGCTGAGAACCATGTTCGTACCGTTCCCCTACATCGACCGGCACATCGCGGCGGATATCGAAGAGGCCAAAAAGCTGCCTCCCGGTGAGCGAGAAGAACGGCTGGCGCGGATCGAGGAAATCAAAGAGCTGATGAAGTGGACCAAGGAGGCGATCGTGAAAGAAACGATTGCTGGGCACATGGCCGGCATGCCGTTTATTCACATCATGTTCGGCAACATCGAGATGAAAGCCAGCCACTGATGCGAAGGAGCATTCGAAACATAACCATTATCGCGCTCGGTTTGGCCATGGGAATCCTGATGGCACGTGGCAGCGACGCGCAGGAAGCGGAGCCCGATCAAACCGTCCTGCTGACCAATATCGAGTTCAAACCCAACCGCATCAAGGTGGCGGTGGGTGATCGAATCCGATTTATCAACAAGGACAAGTTCGACCACGACGTCTACCTCGTGCGCACGGCCAATCGGAATGACGTCCTG
>CAZWWW010000169.1:0-6678 GCA_964637715.1 uncultured Phycisphaeraceae bacterium
GTCCGCCACAGCCGGTCCCACGGTCGGGGCCACGACGGATGTCAGTTTCCCGACCTGCGGCAGTGCCAGCATCACGTCACCCGGCGTCTGGTACGAAGTGATGGGCACGGGCAACACGATGACGGCTTCGCTGTGCAACGGAGTGGCTACGTTCGATACGAAGATCAGCGTGTTCTGTCCGAGCTGCACCGACGCCGTCTGCGTCGACGGCAACGACGACTTCTGCGGGCTTCAGTCCGAGGTCTCCTGGTGTTCGCAGGCGGGACAGATGTATCAGATCCTCGTACACGCCTTCGGTGGCGAGACCGGTCCGTTCGAACTCGTTGTTACGGACGACGGAACGACCTGCCCCAATCCGGTTTCTTGTACACTCTGTCCGGGCGATGGAGACTGTTGCGCGTCGGGCGGAAACGGCTCACCGAGTTGCAACGATGACACATGCTGTAATCTGGTGTGTGCCTGCGATCCGTTCTGCTGCCAGGTTGAGTGGGATGCCGACTGCGTGGACGGAAGCCTTGGATTCGGCGTTCCCGGGTGCAACGCGGCCGCCCTATGTACACTGTGCATCCCGCCACCGCCTACCGGCGGTTGCTGCGAAGGGCTAACCTGCTCGATCCAAACCGAGGCGGACTGTCTGGCGCTGTCCGGTCTTTATCTCGGTGACGGGTCCGGCTGCGATCCCGGCGGGGCAGGTACACCGAGTCTCTTCGAGGAGGATGTGAACCTGGACATCCCGGACAACGGGACGCCGGCGAATCCGCTGACCCGTACGCTCACCGTACCGGGCTCCTTTACCGTCGGTGATGTGAACGTGGACCTGATCGTCTCGCACACGTTCGTGGGTGATCTCATTGTGACCCTTGAGCACAACGGTACGGTGGTAACGCTCGTCGACCGTCCCGGACCCGGTTCGTTTGGCTGTAGCAGCAATGACTACGACATCGTCCTGGACGATCAGGGCACCGGCGGTTCGATCGAGGATCTGTGCGGACCGACGACGGACGACCTCACGCCGACCTCGCCGCCGAACTACAGCCCGGCGAATCCGCTCAGCGCCTTTAACGGGATGGACGCAGCCGGTGACTGGACGTTGTCGATCTCGGACAACGCCGACTTCGACACCGGCATGTTGGTTCACTGGTCGCTGCACGTCGATCTTCCGGGCTTTAGTCCGTGTATTCCGACGGGTGCGTGCTGCGCCTGGCCTGACGCGTGCAGCGTTATAACGGAGGATGCGTGCAACAACACGCCGCGCTCGGTGTACCTCGGTGACAATACCACGTGCGAGTCGCTCGGGGCCACGACGGTCTTTACGGGCATGGTGAACGTGGACATCCCGGACAACGGTACGCCGGCGAACCCGGCAACAAATACGATCACCGTACCGGACTCCTTTACGCTGGCGGATGTGGATGTGGACTTGGTTGTTACGCACACGTTCGTCGGCGACTTGATCGTGACCGTCACGCACAACGCCACGAGCGTCACGATCATTGATCGTCCCGGTTCTCCGGGTCTTTCGCCGTTTGGATGCGCCTCGAACGATCTCAACGTCGTGATTGACGACGAGGGTTCGGGTGGTGCGATGGAGGACAACTGCGGTCTCACAACAGACGATCTCACCCCTACGTCGCCGCCGAACTACACGCCCGAGAATCCGCTCAGCGTATTCGACGGTATGGATTCAGCCGGCGACTGGACGATCGAGGTGTCGGACAACGCCGATTTTGACACGGGTACGCTGGTGAGCTGGTCGGTGCATCTGACCGCGACAGGCCCGGATGTCTGTGCCGGCGTCTTCAACGGTGCCTGCTGCGACGGTTTGACCGGTACGTGTACGGATGACGTTCCCGAGCAAAACTGCCAGGGCTTCCAGCAAGTCTGGACCAAGGCGGAGTTGTGTGCGAACGTCACCTGTGTGGCGGCTATCGGTGCCTGCTGTGATCGGAACACCGGCGACTGCACCGAATCGGTCACGCTGGCCCAGTGTTCGGCCACGGGGCAGGAATGGTCCAAGGGTCAAACGTGCGCCCAAATCGATCCGGCCTGCGAACCGCCGTTTATTCCGACGGTCGACGCGTGGGGCATGATCGTGATGATGCTGCTCTTGCTGGTGGTCGCCAAAGTGTACTTCGGATATCGCCGTGTTGACGTGACCGACGTGCGATAAAAACTCCGCTACGCCGGGAGGTCTCAGCAGGCGTCCCGGTTGTGTTGACCGTGTAATCAACGAGGCGGTGCGAGCGCCACATAGCGTTCGCACCGCCTTTCTCATTGATAAGCTTCCCGGTAACCAGCGTTCCGCGTTCTGCGCCGATCATGAATCCCGGTTCCGAGAACCCTGGCCCGGGGATGACTCGTTCGCGCCGGGGGGCGGGCGGGCGGACGGACCGCACTGCTTGGAGTCCACGCTTCGCCAGACCACGTCGAGGGCCGCACGGCATTCTCTTTCTCTCTGCATCGCCGTATCCAGTCGTTTTACCGGACGAGCGCGCGTTTCGACCGCTGCGCAAGGATAGAGATTGCTCCGGCGCCGCCGCCGGATGCCGGGCTGTTCAACGTTCAAAGTGGCGACGCGTGACACCCTGATGATGCGAGAAGGTTTTGCGGACGCCACGCGGACAGTGGCCTTCTTGACTTTTTTCTCGACTCCCGGCGACGTGCCTGCTCTCTTATCAGAACCCACAAAATAATCTTTGCTGCTGCGGTTTTTATATCCTACGGTTTCATTCGAGTACCGAACTGGGTCAAGCGCACTCGCCGGCGCGGGCAAATGGGGTATACGCAATGGCACTGACCGTAACGAACACGAACACGCTATCGCTGCTGAACATCCTGAATCGAAACTCGGCTCTGCAGTCCGAGACGTTCCGGCAACTTACGACCGGAAAAAGGATCAACTCCGGCAAGGACGATCCAGCCGGTCTGATCGCGCTGTCAAACCTGAACGCCGAATTGACCGCGGTAAACACGTCGTTGAGCAGCAACCAGCGAACCGATTCGCTTCTGACCGTCGGTGACTCAGCGATCGGCGAGATATCGACGCTGCTCAGCAACATCGAGTCACTCGTCGTGTCCTCCACCAGCGATGCGAACCTTACCGCGTCCGAGATCGCGGCCAATCAATCCCAAATCGACGACGCGCTCACGGCGATCGACCGCATCGTCAGTACGACCAACTTCAACGGGAAAAAACTGCTGGACGGTACGTTCAGTATTGAGACGACGGGGTTTAACGGAAACTCGAACGTGTCCAACCTGCGTGTATTCTCGCGTAGTCAGTCGACGAGCAACACATCGCTGTCGGTCACCCGCGTCGCTTCCGCGCAGACCGCGTCGGCTACCTTCGCGTTTGCCGGTGGCAGCGCGCGAACATCTGGAACCACGCAAGTAGCTATCACCGGATCGCTCGGAACCGCTACGCTCACGCTGACGAGCGGGTTGACCCAGGCGCAGATCGTCTCGGCGGTCAACGCGGCCAAGGATCAGACCGGCGTGTCCGCCATTCAGGGGTCGAACAATGTGAAACTGAACTCGACGACCTATGGGACGGATGCATTTGTCAGCGTTAATGTGCTTTCCGGGGGGACGGTTAACACTACTTATGGAACCGCAACGAAAGACAGCAATACCACGAACGACATCCAGAACACGAGCAAGCAATCCGGCGTCGACGCGAACATCACTATTAACGGACAAACAGCCGGTACCGATGGGCTGGATGTTTCCTTCAGTGCCGGCGGGTTGAGCCTCGATTTCACGCTCAGCAATGACTTTGGAACCGGAAATACCGCGTCGACCTCGACCAGTTTCACGGTCAAGGCGTCCGGCGGGGCCACCTTCCAGCTTGGTTCGACGGCGTCGACTCGATCCACCATCGGGATCGACTCCCTCGCTACGGTCAACCTCGGTGGCGGAAACGGGACCACGCGCCTCAGCGAGCTAAAGGCCGGTGGTTCGTCCGCACTGGCTAACGATGTAAGCGGGGCGCTCAATTCGGTCCGCGAAGCCATCAGCGAGGTGGCGTCTGTCCGAGGCCGAATCGGCGGATTTCAGAAGTTCCAGGTCGGCAGCGCGATTCGATCACTTGAAGCGTCCGCTACCGGACTGACCGCGGCCACGAGCGCCATCGGCGACACCGACTTCGCCGTGGCCACGGCGAACCTGAACCGGCAACAGATTCTCATCCAATCGGGTGTCTCTCTGCTCGGCGTAGCGAATCAACAAGCGGCTCAGATTCTCTCGCTGCTGTAAGTACGCATCCCGAACCAGCGCGACGTCTGGCGTGGGCGGCAGAAGGGGGGACCGCTCCGTAACGGGGTACGTTGCGGGTCGATGGCCACGAGCCATCGACCCGCTTTCTATTGCGTAAGCATCAAACCAAACAACTGCCCCCGAACGCCCCGCCGCAATCAAAGCACACCGTTTGTGCAGACGCACCAAACAATACCGTACAAAAATCTTTGCAACCTATTGACAGGAACCTGTCGTCTGGTATACTGTCTATATCGGACATTAAGTTGTTTTGGCGGGATTGGTGAGCGGGCGAATAGTATCTATCTATAGCAGACGCATAATCATAACTAGTCTGAATCGATAATCGTCCTCTTGTCTAGCACATAAAGCTTTCCCTTCCGCAGTCGACCCTGCCAGTCGTTTCACAACAAAACTTGAGTTGCGCGCATTGTGCGTCCCACGTTAGCGTGGGTGCGCCGGGCTTGCCGCCGTTACGGCAGCTCCGTGTGTATTCTGTGCAGTGCGATTGAATTAGCGTGCGTTGCGTGCTCGCTAAGTGCTAACGTGCTTGCTGCAAGGCAAGGGCCTTGGGGAAACAGACTTACCTCCCAGCTCCCGCCTTGGTCGCGTCTGTCGTCGCAGGCCGGAAGTCGGTGTTTGACCGATGGCCGACAGGCGACGCAGACGCAACCAGGGAGTTGAACCGCGTTTCCGGGGGACGGAACGCCGGAGGGCCCCGCTAAGAGGAAGGGGCGTCTCAAGGTAAAAACTGAATAGGCCGCTTGTGTCGTCGAAAAGGTTGTATTGCTCTACGCAGGGCAGGATGGCGGTGGGGACCGACTGACCTTTACCTGTGGGATATGCCGACGACCAAGCGGCCTAACGTTTGCGCTCACATGCTCCGCCCGCCGCTTGTCGCTCCTTCTGAACATCCGCACCGTTCGTTACATCCCGGCCAGCGTTCAAAAAGATCCTACCCATGTTACACTTATTCACTTCGCAACGCATCGGGCTATAAACGTAGACAGAACGGGTGCCCAAGAAGTCGTCGAACCAAGTGTCGGGTCGATGACCCGACCTACCAGACTCAAACAATTAGCGCCATCAATTGGTTCATGCCCTTGCAGGGTGCGGCGGTGTAGAGGTAAGCTATAGAGCGAATCGAACGAGGTGAGCATGGCGTTTTGGTTAGAAGGACAGACACATGCAAGATGCTGCCGTAATTAGGTATTGTCCGTCATGCGGAGAACGTCTCAAGTCTGATCTTACTACGGGACAGATCTCGTTTTGTTCGTCCTGTGGAAGCAGATTGGGTTCATCCGGACCGGGGCCGGGAACTCTCGCCCCGACACAAATGGACGATGAGCACGGTGGAAAGCGATTCCGACGCTATCCGATTAGAGCAAGTGTGCCAGATCTTGCGGGTTTCTTGACCAGGTGCTTTAAAAATGACGGCTACGTAACTCAGTGTTTTGCCATCGGAACAGACGAAGCCGTTGTGCAAATAAAAAAAAGCGGCGTGTTCAGAATGATGGTCTCAGCTACGCGGAGCCTAACTGTTCGGATTAGAGGTGTTGATGCGGCGACAACAGTCGAAGTGGGGTCCGCAGCGTGGGCAGACAAGGCGGGGGCCGGGATAGCTGGCCTAGTGTTCTTTTGGCCCTCGTTCCTCTTCATGGGTTCCGGAATGTACTTGCAGCATAAGCTCTGCAACCAACTGTGGGAGCGAGCGGATAGATACTTTGATCATATTTCTGCACGTGATCGTTGAATCAATTTGTTTAGATATACGCGTTTCCTATCGTGACTCCGAGTCAAGCATTCATTTGCTACAGATCACCTCAATTCGGGCAACCTGAAACCTACAGCTTGATCGTGGGTAGGACAATCTCGCTTACTTCTACGAGCTCAACCTTCTCCGTATCGCCCGTCTTGCGATCGTGGAGTTCCACGATGCCGTCGGCGAGTCCTCGTTTGCCCACGACGATACGGATGGGAAAGCCGATCAGGTCGGCGTCGTTGAACTTGAACCCCGGGCGGGCGTCGCGGTCGTCGAGCAGTACGTCGACGCCGGCGGCTTCGAGGTCGTCGTGGATTCGTTGGGCGGCGGTGTTGACCTCTTCGACCCGTGTATCGAGGGCGCAGATGACGACCTGAAACGGGGCGATCGACAGTGGCCAGATGATGCCCTTGTCGTCGTGTGATGCCTCGATCGCCGCGGCCATGATGCGGTTCAGACCGATCCCGTAGCAGCCCATGATGAACGGCTTGGGTTTGCCGTCTTTGTCGAGACAGGTGGCCTGCATCGCCTGGGAGTATTTCGTGCCCAGCTTGAAGACGTGGCCCACCTCGATGCACTTTTTGAACATGAGGGGCGAACCGTTCGGCGCGCGATCGCCCTCTACCGCGCGGCGGATGTCGGCGGATTCCGTGATGGTGAAG
>CAZWWW010000170.1:0-6658 GCA_964637715.1 uncultured Phycisphaeraceae bacterium
GGAATGTGTACCATCGTGATTCAACCCGCGGCGCGGTCCCCGCTTTTCAATACACGCCTTCCACAATCGGCGTGGAGAACCCGGAGAACGGACGGACGTCGGCGGCGCCGTCCCAGGGATACGCCTCACAGGGCGGACACCGCACGGCTTCATCCCGTTCTAGAAACCGGGGGATAAAGGTCTCTCTGGTGAGCGTGGTAAGGCGCACGCGTCCCACCTCACCATAAGGCACGACCGTGGTCGGATCGTCAGGATCAACGACCTCAATCATCGCGCGCGGTGACGGCGGGTAATAGGTAATACGGTAATCATCCGCGGGATCGAATGGCTTGTGGCAGGCAAGACCCATCAATGTGTTTCCATAGGTCGGTACGAACTCGACCGCCCCTTCCAGCAATTCCTCCCGCGCGAACCGGTGGAATTGGGCTGTCAACTGTGTGCCTCCACAGAACACGCCGCGAATACCCAAGCGTTTCAGCGAGACGCGTTCACACAGCGCTTCGAGCAGTTTGGGCGTGGTGAAAAGGCAACGGATCGACTCATGAGCCCGCAGAAGCGTCAGCCCCTGTTGAATGACATGGTCGCGGTACTCCACCATGCCTTGCATGTGACCCGCCTTGATGAGTTTGACGACCCACCGAGGGTCCATATCCACATGAAAACAAATACCCTCTCGGAATTGACAAAGGTGCTCGACGGCCAGACGCAACCGGCGCGGACCGGTGGGGCCGAGCATCAACCAATCGGCGCCTTTCGGGAAGCCTTCGTCGGGCAGGGTGTGACTGAATGCCTCGTAGTCCGTTCGGAAATCTTCAATCTGAACACGCGATTTCGGCACGCCCGTACTACCACCCGTTTCAAACACAAAAACGGGTCGACCCGCCAGCCCCTTCGGTATCCAGCGCCGCACCGGACCGCCGCGAAGCCATTCATCCTGAAACGGCTCGAACTTGTCCAGATCGGCATAGCATCGAATGGCGTCGCGCGGCTCCCAGGAAAGACGGTCCGCAAGGTTCAACCAGAAGGGACACCCGGTTTGGGGATCGAAATGCCAGGCGATGACCTCGCGCGTTTGTTCATCGAGCCGCGCACGGGCCCCGGTCACACGGTCCGACAGAGATGGAGGCGAAACCCCCGGCGTCACTTGGTTTCCTCTACAGCAAACAATGCTTTGCGGTTTGCGATAAACAACGTTCCATTCGCAGCCACCGGCGTGGTATAGATGGCATTCTGCATGTAATTCGTGGCCAGCACTTTTTTCTTGGGACCGTGCTTCAACACAACGACGTCTCCGTCTTCGTTGCCAATCATCACCTTACCGTCCACGACGTAAGGCGACCCCCAGATGGCCGACAGGAGATCGTGACGCCAGTGTTGTTTGCCGGTCTGGGCGTCGAGGCAATACAAAAACCCACTTAGATCGGCGATATAGCACAGCCCGTCGGCGATGGCGGCGGTCGACATTGTTCGGTGGAACTGCTCGCCCTTAATCTCCCAGACCAGTCCGGTTTTCGAAATATCCCCGCGCTTCGTCGCGTCAATCGCCACGAACCGACCCGGTCCCTCGCCGTGTTCAGGATCCTGTCCCACACCGAGGTACACTTTGTTATCCCATACGACGGGTGTGGAAATAATGTTATTGCGTGTGCCGCGCCCACCGAGTACCCAGTGCGCGTCTTTGGGGTTCATATCAAACTTCCAGAGCGGCTTGCCTGTCTTAGGCTCGAACGCATAGCACAGGCCGTCACCGCCCGCAAAAATGGCCTGCGGCACGCCACCGATCACGCCATACGCCGGTGACGACCACTGCCCGTGAAGAATATGCTCCCCAGGATCGAAGCGCTCCCAGACGACCTTCCCCGTTTTCTTATTGACCGCCAGAAAGGACGGCGCGTCGGGGTTCGGAATGTTCAGATGCCCTTCATCCACACCATTGGACGTGGTCACAAAGATCAGATCTCCTGCCCCGACCGGCGACGAGGTGGCCAGGTTGTGGGGGAACACCTCCAACTCGTCGAACATATCGAGAATCCAGACAATGTCTCCGTCTTGTTTGTCGTGGTATTTCTCGTCTTTATAGGGACCGTCGTTTTCGCCGTCGAGGAACCCTTCCAGATCGGCACAGATCAGCTCACATCTATTGCTTACGTAATAAAACCGGTCCCCGTCGACAAAGGGCGTCGAACAGATGCCTTGTTCCGGCCAGTCATTCACACGACCCGTCGGGAGCTTGTCATGCGTCAACTGCCAGAGAAACTTTCCCGTCTTCTCGTCGTAGCAGGCCATGACGCCTTTGTCACCTTTAATGGAAGGGCGCAGATTGCCGTTGTTGTTCGTGCCCACCAGCACCTTGCCGTGAGCGATGATCGGATTGCCATAGGCCTGCGACCCGAGCGGCGCGACCCATTTAATGTTCTTTTTCTTGCTCACGTCCCATTCGGTGGGGATGCCGGTTTCCCCGGAAACCATGTTGCGCTCGGGCGTCCCCCCCCACATGAGCGCGTCACCCTTGCGCGCGCTGGACAGTGTTCCGGCTTCACCGGGCAGCACGGCAGCGCATACGCACAGACCTATGAAGGCCACCTGCATTCCACGTTGACGGAATCCGATCATTTCATTTCACCTAAAACTGGTTTCGTTGCGCCGTAGAGGCGCCGTGATGCACCGCGCGACGGTTTAGACACCTAATCGTTGGGCGTAACCACATAATTATCATAATAAACCGATGCGCCGTGTCGCTTGACCGTCGTGCCCTTCGAGTAGGCGTAGAGACCGGGGCTTCCCTCGACATTGGGGCATGGGTCCATTACTTGGATCATCCACGCCGTCGGTTCCTTTTCTTCACGGGGCCACACTTTCCCACGGACAAGGGCGCGCCCGTCTTTGATATCCACACGCAGCTTCGCACGATACCATTGCTTTTGCTTCCATTCATAGGGAACGTCTTTCTGAAGGCGCGGCAGAGGCGACCAGCTTACGATGCGCAGGCGCTGCTCCCGACCGAGCATAATGAGCTTATAGCGACTGTTAATCAGTCCCATATCCGAGAGCTTGAGGCGCCGCCCCTTACTGCCCTCACACATCAGATCGGCTTGAACCGTGTAGCGCGCGGGAATGGGCGGACAACTGTAGGCGTGCATGCGCGAATAGGGAGCCGACGGGCGCTCGGCCTTTTTGTGGAAGACCATGGAGCCGTCTTTCTCCGTGATTTCCGTTTTCGCGTCCACGCCGATCCAACCCGGCGGCACACTTCCATTCTTGTAGGTATCGAAGGTTTCCCTGACGTTCACCTGCGGTGCGATCCGAAGCCGAGCCGTATCCTCAACGCCGAGCATCTTCAGCGTGATCGTCCCCGCGGAGAACACGCGGTCTTTCGATGCCGAAAACACCCCGCCATTGAGTGTTCCCTTGAGCCCGCTCACGGTAAACACCGGACCGCCGGGCATGTTGTTTTCGTGCAACGCGCCCAGATTTATTTCCGATACAAACACGCCCCGGTCGTCAAACAGGCGTGCGCGGTAGGAAACCGATTCACCTGGCTTGATATTCGTTTCGGCGGGTATCAACATCAGACGCAGGGCCGAGCTGGCGGAGGCGTCGGCTACAGTATGCTCGGGCGGCAGGTGCGGTACGGGCGCCCGCACAGGCGGCGTGCCGCGCTGGCCGAGGCAATACATATTCTTTCTCGTCATGAAGTAGACGCGCCCGTTGCTTATAGCCGGCGATCCATAGATTTCCACGATGTCCCCGCCGGGGTGGGTGAAGTTCTTGACGTCAAGCGATACGCACCGGTCCCCTTCGTCCTTGAGTATGTGAAACCGGCCGTTCACTTCGCCGATGTAGATGACGCCGTCCGCCGTGACCGTGGGCGATCCCTTCATCACCGTGCCCAGATCGTGGGTCCACAGTGTTTTGCCGCTTTTGGCATTCAAACAATGCAACTGTCCGTTGTTGGTTGCAACGTAGAGCCGACCGTTTGCGATGGCTGGCGACGAATAACCGACACCCAATCCGTCCACGCGCCACACTTCACCGCTCTTGGTGATGTCGCCGCGCTGGGAGGCGTCAATACACAAAACCCGACCCATCTCCGTCGTGTCGAGGTTTTCCTCACTGTGCGAGACGTATACATAATGGCCGTCTACAACCGGCGACGTGTTCAGCCCGCGTTTACTCAACTTGAACGACCACACCCGCTCACCGGTCCGCGCGACCATCCCATAGACGTTACCGTCCGCATTGGGCGCGATCAGCATGCGTACCCCGTTGATGACCGTCACAACCGGCGTGGCATACGTCGTATCCAACGGTCGACCGCCGGGTTGCGCCGTCCACAACAGCGTCCCTGTCCGCTTGTCGAACGCAAAATAGCGATGCCCCGCCTTCTTCCGACCCGTACCCCACTGCGCCAAGATATAGATTTCGCTGATGATAACCCGATCCTCGTCGATGATCGGGGTATGCAGTCGACCGCCGTACCCGCTGTAGCGCCCCCACTCTTCTTCCAGAGACGTCTTCCATACCAGATGACCGTCGCGATCAAAACAAAAGAACTCCCCGCCGGTTCCATGTACATAGACATAGCCCGTTTCCGGATCACCCACCGGCGAGGTCCAGGCGACGCGGTTCTCAACGATATCCGTATTGAATACGTTGAACCGTTGTTCCCAGACCACCGCCCCAGTGTCCGCATTGAGACTGACAATGCGTTCCTGTACACACGCGCCGCTGCCGACGGGCGCGGTGGCGAACACGCGATCACCCATGACAAGCGGCGTATTGCGCCCCCCGACAGGCACCTTCCACAACAGGTTCTCCCCGTCCTGCGACCAATGCGTAACAACGGCTTTCTCGCGCGACATGCCGGTTTGTTCGGGACCCCGCCAGGACGCCCAGTCGTTGGCTCGCGCCGACGATGTGCCGATCGCGGTTACACCAACGAGACACGCCACCACTGTGCATCCGAGCATCACCGACGTGCGTGAAGCGCGGCGCTCGAATCCAACCTTCATACGCTCGTTGTATTGTTTGCAACACATCATCAAACTCATGGAAGGCACTCTATGGGTTATCCGGGGATGACGCCGGGGTTCCTGTGGTTTTCGATCGAATGAACCGCCGCGCCTTCATCTCAAACCGCGGCAGCGAGCCGGGCGCCACCACACGAACCTTCGGCTGAAAATGAAAACAGTCCTTGATCGCACGAACAACGCGCGCCGCCAGGACCGTACTGTTCTCTTCCGCATCCGGCTCTACCGTCACCGACATCTCGGTCAGGGAGCCTCGTTGGTCAACGTCCACGCGAAACTCGGCTAGCCCCTCGACGCCGCGCAGCACACCTTCGATCGTTGACGGGAACACATTGTTTCCTCGAATGTACAGCATGTCATCGGTTCGACCAAGGATACCGCCTGGTACACGGGCGAACCATCGCCCACAAGCGCAACGCGTTCGTATCAACCTGACCTGATCGCCCGTTCGATACCGGATCAACGGTCCACCCCATCGACCCAGGTTGGTCAGCACAAGCTCGCCAATCTCGCCCTCCCCCACCGGGCACCCGGAGGACGGCTCCACGACTTCGGCGATAAACTCGTTTTCCATCACATGAAAACCTTCGGGTTCCTCGCTGCATTCAAAGCCCCAGGGCCCCACCTCCGTCATGCCGGCATGGTCGAACACCCGGGCCCCCCACGCCGATTCGATCCTAGCGCGCACCTGGGGTACGTGCCCACCCGGTTCGCCCGCGACAATCAACGCCCGGACGCACGAACCCTTGAGATCCAGCTTCTCCTGGTCGCCGACCTCGGCCAGGCGCAGCGCATAAGTCGGCGTGCAACAGATCACCGTCGCTTTGTGATCCAACAGGTAGTGCAATCGGGCGGTCGTACTCATACCGCCGGCAGGCAGACAGAAGTTGCCAAGCTGCGCCGCACTCTCGAAAGCGCCCCAGAACCCGATGAACGGTCCGAAGCTGAAGGGAAAAAACAGGCGATCGGACGCGCATAGGTCCGCGGCGCGGTAGATCGTCCCCCAACACCGCTTCCACCACGTCCAACTGGCGTCGGTGTCGAGGCAACGCAACGGAACGCCGGCGGTACTGCCCGATGTCTGGTGAAGACGGGGATAGCGATCCAAACCGTAGGTCAGGTTCGTTCCATAGGGAGGATGGGTGGCCTGATCGGCTTCGAGCACCGTCCGGCTAAGCAGCGGCAGGGCGCTAACCGAGTCTCGCTCAGGATCAAACCCCGTTTTCTCGAACCGCCGGCGCCAAAACGAATTCGTAAGAGCGACTTCGCGCACCATGGCGCGGAACTTGCTTTCCTGCAGCGCCGCAAGCCCGTGGCGATCGAGGGTTTCTTCCTGCTCTACATGGAATCCCATGGGCGCAACCCGGTAGGCGAAACCGGCCTGATGTCGCGCTGACCGTTGCGCGACCCTTCAGTATCATTCTTTCTGTTCGGGGGCAGGCCTTGTCGTGCCGCTTTACTAGGTGAATCAGTAGTTCGACAGCGATCCAAAAACAGAAGTCTGCGCTCAACACAAAACCAGCCCGCGAATCGCGACCACGCGACCCACGGGCCGGCTCCATTTCTGGAAACCTATATTACCTATCTTTAATACAGGAACTCAACATGGCACGCATCGGTATTCTCGG
>CAZWWW010000171.1:0-6653 GCA_964637715.1 uncultured Phycisphaeraceae bacterium
GCCACCTTTCCGATGTCGTGCAACGGCATGGCCGCTTGCAGGTCCGCGAGAAACACGTCGTCAATTGTGTCGGCGTGGGGCCCGTCGGTTGACAATTCCTTCGCAAGCATCAGTGCGTAGCGCGTGACCCGTTCAAGATGTCCGCCGGTATCGGCGTCACGGTATTCCGCTAACGTCGCCAGCCCCGCCACAACCGATTGCTGAGCCTGCTCGCGCGCGAGGCGGCTGCGCAACTGGTCGATCGATGTCGCAGCCAGACTGGCGATCAAGTCGAGGCATTCAAGACTCCGATCGTCAAACGGCTTGTGGTCGTAGCGTTCCGCGACATTGAGTACCCCGAGCACCGCACGCCCGGCAATCAGTGGGATGGACGCGAAGGGGATACTGGAAAAGAGCGCGGCATCCTGATCGCCACTGCCATCAGGCAGGTCGACGATGCCGTCGGCCACGAACCGTCTTCTGGTCTGAAACACCCGTCCACTGATTGACGCACTCAGGGACACGCATCGTGAACGGACATCGTCGGGCACGCCGATGGCTTCGGCAATCTGAAGCGCTTCGGAGCCGACAGTCGGCATCATCACGACCACCCGCCGGCACACGAGCAACTGAGCCGCCGCATCAACAATTCCTGAAAGGATCGCGCCTTCGGTGCCGGCAAGGTTCAGCGTCCGCGCCAGATCAAAAAGGATCTGCATCGAGCGTGCCTGCTCGCCACGCACCGCGTTGCTTGCGATCAACTGTTTGGTCCCGTCGCGCAGTTGCATGGTCTTGCGGTAGGATTGACCCAGCGTTTCCACGCGGGTGACGAATTCGAGCGGCTGGATCGGTTTCGTGATGCACCCCACCGCCCCCGCTTTCAGGCTGGCTACGATGTTGTCGGAATTGGAATCCGCGGTCGCCACGAGAATCGGGATATCATGCGAAGCCCCGTGGGACTTTAAGCGACGCACGCACTCCAACCCTTCCGTTTGGGATAACTCTTGACTCACGACAACGACGTGCGGACCCCGACAGGATGCGAGCCGAAGCGCCGCGTCGCCGTTCTCCGCCTCGGTGACTTCATGCCCCGCCTTCTGCAGGTCGGCACGGCAAACAGCCCGGTAGCGTGCGTCATCATCCACGAGAAGTACGCGGAGAGGCCCCGTGAGTGGGTCGTCGCGCGCCGGTTCCAACACGTCGGAAGACATACCATCCGTCAAGGAGGCGGGTTGTTCGTAACCGAACAGGGCCACGCGGTTGCGCCCCCTGCGTTTGGCGTCGTACAGCGCCACGTCCGCCGAACGCAACAACTGCTCGATATCGCGCGTGGCGGAACTACGCTCGGCGACGCCAATGCTGACGGTGACGGATATGGATCCGTCCTCGTACGGAATGGGACAGGACGCCACCGCAGTGCGGAGTCTTTCCGCGGCGACACCGGCGGCGTTGACATCGTTGCCGGGGCAAAGCACCAGGAACTCCTCACCACCGAGGCGAAACACCGGCTCTTCCGTACGCCCCGACTGACGCAACGTCTTGGCGACCGATTGCAGCACGGTGTCGCCGACGTCGTGCCCATAGGTGTCGTTCACGCGCTTGAAATGATCTATGTCGATCATCATGCACGACAGCGCGGCGTTGTTGCGTTCGGCATGCGCCCACACCGACTTAAGACGTTCCATCGCAGCCCGGCGGTTCCCAAGTCCGGTCAATTCATCGGTGGTGGCCGATCGCTTCAACTTTTCGTTCAGCACCGCCAGCTCAGCGTTCGTCTTGAGCAAATCACGTTGCTGCGTCGCGATCTTTGAATCAGCCTGCACCACGCGCACACCCGCCTTGAGCCGCCCCAACAACTCAGTCGGTTCCAGGGGTTTTTGTATGAAGTCATCCACACCCGCCTCAAAAGCTGCCGCCAGCGTGGACGAATCGGTATCACCGGTCAGCAATATGACATACACAGGGCCGGCACCTTCGTCGTTTCGTATGGCGTGGCAGAGTTGGATCCCGGTCATCCCCGGCATGTTCAGGTCGGTAATGACGAGCCGGCAGCCCTCGTTGTGAAGAAACTCCAGCGCCTCACTCCCGTTGGTGGCCTGGACGACATCATACCCCGCCTTGGTCAGGTACATGTCGAGTAACCGCAGGCACATCGGGTCGTCGTCCACAATGACCACCCGGCGATGCGCGCGTGTTGGGCGCGTGTAAAGTTCTTGAATCGAGACGGCGTCCCGCGAGGGAACGGAGAAAACCTTAGCCGCCTCGCACCATCCTGCCTGGGCCGCTTCGTAAGCGCTGGAAACAACATCGCTCTCCACGCGGCATTCCTTCGACACCGCGAAGAGACGCTCGAGATCATCCCGAAACGGAGTGCGTGTGGTCAGGAGGAAACCCACCGCGTCGGCGAGTCGCAAGAGACGCGTGATACCTTCGACGCGCTCATCGCCCGATCCGGGATCCGGGCGATCCGGTCCCAGCGAGGCTACCGCGCAACAGAACAGGTCTGGCAGGTGCCAGTCCGCCATCATCATCGCGGCCAGTGCGCAGTGATCGACACCAAACGTGCTGTGTTCGATAGCGCAAAGATCGTCGCTTGTCGCCTGAATCGAAAGCCCGGACATGAGATCGTTGTACTCGGCCGGATATACAGTAGCGAAGGCGAGTTGCCCTACACCGCTCAGCAACGCAACGGTGAATGCCTCGTCGGGGGCGACCAGGGACAGGCGGGCCGCCAATTCGCGGGCGGCGACCGCCCGGGCGAGAGATTGCGACCAGAAGCGATCCAGATCGAAGGCCGATCCCCCCGTGCCCTTCCGGTAAGAAGCGATAAGCGAATGACCCAGTGCCAGATTCCGGATCGTGTTCATACCGAGCAATTTGACCGCCAGCGAAATGGACGCGACGGTCCGCGCGACTCCCGCGATTGGGGTATTCACGAATTTGAGCAAACGCGAGGCGATGGCCGGATCGGCCTCGACGGTGGCGGCAACCTGCTCGATCGTAGCCTGATCGCCTTCAGTCAGCTCCAGAAGGCGCAGCGCAACGCCTGTCGGCGAGGGAAGCGAACCCGTCTCCTTGATCCGTTGGAACGCGGCGTCACTCATATAGCTCCGCTCGTACATAAGACCGGGTCGATGACCCGCAGCTAGTGGCTAATCAACGAATTAGAGAAAGCCCCTATTCCTGTGTAGAGGTTGAATCACTCGTTGATCCGGTAAAACGACTCGATGCGGCACACACACGATCTGCACGTTCGATGATGACTGCGCGCGCAGGTGAACCCGTTGCTTTTTCCCTGGATCAGAGCAAGCTCTATTCTTGTGTAGCGGTCGAATCACCCTTTCAGCCGGCCAATCGGCTCGATAGGGCGATACATAATAACAGACAATGCTGTAAGGCCGACCGCGCTTTCCGTACTTGCTGATCGCCGGCTCGAATCGGTTTACGGGATGGTAAACGGAGTCGACCACCACACAATACGATAGACTTCGCTTTCGCAACCGTCCGCGCTCCCCTTATTCATCGGTCATCGAAACACCGCTATCGACTTTCCACCTACGCATTCTTATTTGACCGACGAACGGAAGCCCTTGCGACAACCGCTGGTTCGCATTCATCGAAGCGCGAAATCTGTGCCATGATCTCGGCACCAACCGAAACGACGTCAGGCAAGGAACAATCGCCCGTTTATCGGTGTTGCCCCCTCCACATGAAGTTCGAATCCGGCAGGCGATGGTCCGGTGCGGTCCAGTGGGGTCAAGCGACTCTTGTAGCGTCACAGCTTATTTCTTAGGGGTTCGTTGTGGGTGGCATGGGCAAGCAGCAGCTTGCCCGTGTCGTTCCGGGGGCAGTCACGGGCAAACAAGTTTGCCCAGGCCACCCAAGAAACAAGGTGTGACAAAGTATTAGGAACGCGAGCGAGCCGATAACAAAGCGCGGAGTTCCGGAATGCCAAGTAGTACGGCTGCGGTCCCATAGGAACCAACACCAACGACAACCAGCAGCGCGGTCCAGCCGAATACCGTTCGTGGTAGGATGATGTCCGCGATGACGGGCGCACAACAGGCTGCAAGACACGCGCACATAACCGTGGTGGCGATAAGAATGGGTATCAACCCCCGCAGCAAGGATAGCCAATCGACAGATCGGACACGCCGGGTCATCAGCGCAATCAACCACAGGACCTGCACGATCGAGCAAAACGCCGTCGACAGGGCCAGCCCCCGTTCCTCCATGACCCTGACGAGCACAAGATTCATCGCGAGGTTCACCGACACCATCCACAGCGCCACGCGCGTCGGTGTGCGGCTGTCATGGCGCGCATAGAACGTGCGCACAATGATGTGTTGCGAGAAATAGCCGACCAATCCGATCGAGTAGTACATCAGCGCGCCGGCGACGCGCCCGCCGGCGGCGGCGTCAAAGTGGCCACGGAGAAACAGCGTCGCCACCAGGGGGTGCGCAATGAACATCAACCCGACAGACGCGGGTGCGGCGACAAACAGGCTCAACCGCAAACCCTGCACAAAAACCCGGGCCAATCCCACCTCGTCGTCCTCGGCGGCGCGCCCCGCGAGCGCAGGAAAAATGGCCGTCGCCAGGGCGATACCGAATACGCCAAGCGGGAGCTGGTAAAGAAACTGGGCGTATCCCAACACAGCCGGACCCACCGGTTCACCCTTGTCGCTGATAAACAGGTAGGCAATAAGGTAATCCGCCAGCGAGTTGATCTGTACGACGGACAGCCCCAGCGCCATGGGCCCCATGAGCCCGGCGACCTTGCGAAGCCCGGCGTCCCGAAGCGACCAACTGAATAGCGGGGCAAACAGGGCACGCCGCAGTGCGAGCGCCGACAGAGCGAGTTGGCATAGGCCCGCGACCAGGACCGCGTAGCAGATAACACGAATATGAATCGTCTCGGAATCGCCCCCCCACCGCGCCCCGATCATGGCACCGCCGATGATGGCGAGATTGAGAAGGATCGGCATCGCCGCCGGCACTGCAAAACGGCCACGGACGTTGAGCACCCCGCCGACCAGCGCCACCAGACAGATCATAACCATGTACGGCAAGAGAATCGTCGCCAGACCCAGCGCCGGGTCCGGGCGGATGCCGTTCCAAACCAGTGTAACAAGCTCCAACACGAGCACGGCAGCCACGAGGAACGCGGTCACAGCCAGCATAAGGCGTCCAACGAACCGGCGCGAGGCCTGCTCACCCTCCTGACGCAGCGTTTCGGAGAGCACCGGAATCATCGCCGCGGACAGCGCACCTTCACCGAACAAACGCCGCGCCAGATTCGGGAGCATGAAGGCGATGCGAAAGGCCGAGAGTACCCCGCTCGTGCTGAAATAGTAGGCGAGCACGATCTCGCGCAGCAGCCCGAACACGCGAGACAACCCCGTCAGGGAAGCGACCACCCACGCTGAGCGGATGAATTGATCTCGTTCAGGCATGGTTTTCAGCCTACGGGAGGCTGAGGTGCGAAACAACCGCGCACCCACATCCGACCCATCCCCACCCGAACCATCCTCGTGAAGCCGAATCTCGTTGGGCGCGCGTCCCGGACCGGGCAACCGCTCGGCGAGCGGACCCGGTCAAGACGCAGAGGTAGAGGTAGCTTCTGAACAAGCGTCGCCCGGCGCCCCGGAACGCTGCGACCGCTGAACATCATCCTGCCCGGATTCCATACGCGGATTCAAGCCCGCACGGTTTATGTTCCGATCGGAGTCCTGTGCGGGTTAGGACAAGACCGGTGCCGGACTGAAAAAGAGAAAGCCCTCCATTTTTTTTCGGTTGACAAAACGGCGAAGGTTCATTGGTATTCAGGTCGTGCGAAACGCAGGCCACGAACACGAAAACGGAGAAAAGCCCGATGGCCCATATTGTTGCCGATCCATGCGTCAAGTGTAAGTACACTGACTGCGTCGCGGTGTGCCCGGTGGATTGCTTCCACGAGGGCATGAATATGCTCACGATCGACCCGGAAACCTGTATCGATTGCGGATTATGTCCGCCCGAGTGCCCGGTCAGCGCGATCTTCGCGGAGGAGGATCTCCCCGAGCAGTGGGCGGATTATGTGGAGATCAACGCGAAATACGCCCCCCTGTGGCCCGTGATCGACTCACAAAAAGAACCGCTGCCCACCGCGGAAGAGTTCGCCAAGCAGGAGGACAAGAAAGACCAGATCGACCCTAACCCGTGGGCCGGCTAACCGGCTTTTGAAAAAAACGGATCGGGTGTCCTGAGTGTGGCCGGCGAGCTGTAACGCGCTGCGCGGCGGCTCTATTTGCACATTGCAAAGCATGGTTCTTGCGGCGTTGTGTCGGCACAAGGAGCTTTGGTCGAGGTCTTGAAAACCCATGCACAGGCGGGGGTTTTGCGATATCGCTGCTGCGCGTACCTGACGGTCTCGAAGAGCATTTGCGCTTTACTGATTGTCGCTTACACGCCTGACCGGAACGGTGAGGCGGTGCGCGGCCGATGAAGCGTACGGGATCGTGCGGTGCGAGGGTTCACGGACCCATCCGGTAGCTTGACGGATGGCGTGCGGTCGGCTAAGAATCATCGCCTGTCGAATCGGCGCGGCAGCGATCCGACCCGATACGAAACAACAACGTGGGGCCGTAGCTCAATTGGTTAGAGTACCGGACTGTCGATCCGGTGGTTGCGGG
>CAZWWW010000172.1:0-6645 GCA_964637715.1 uncultured Phycisphaeraceae bacterium
GTTGATTTTTCACCTTCTCGTCGGTCGCTTTGGCGAGCAGGTTCAGCGTGGCGTGCTCGATGAGCGCACGGACGTGTTCGGACTGGGGGCGACGCTTCACAAGGTGCTCACCGGAAAGCCCATCGCGACGGAAATGAATCAGACCATGAGCGTCAATTCCATGAGCCTCGCGGGTCGGCGTGCGAACGAGGTGCGTGAAGAGGTTATGCAAGACCTGCCTGCGAGTGTTTCACGGCTCATTAACGATTGCTGCCAGGCGGACCCCACAGATCGGATCGGCGACATGCCCACATTGGTCGAGCGTTTCGCGATCGCGCAGGCGGCGATCACCAGACAGACCGCCGCGCTGGCCGGTGCGGTGGTGCACATGGCCGAAGAACCCGAGCGCGACGAAGAGGAAGACGTGCTCGAAGGCGATCCGAACTTCGATGAGTTGTTCGAGGCGATCACGCAAGATATGAAGGAGTCCCCCGAAGACGGTTCTGTTGATCGCGAGGGTACAACCGGTTCTTAGGGCAAGCTCTGTTTTTGTGTAACGGTTGAATCGCTGTATCATCCGGTGAATCGACACGATACGGCGATACGCAACAACAGCGAATGTTCCAGTCCACGTTCACGGCTCGCTTCGTCTCTCCCTCTGAACGCCTTCGACCATACGCCACGCGTACCTGTCTCTCAGTCTTTGTGTGGCGATGACTTTTTCCTTCGAGGAACGCCATACCGACGGTCGACGTATTGCAAACATTTTATGTTACTCGGGGTAGGGCAAGCTCTATTGTCTTCCAGCCATCGAATCATCTTTTCATCCGGTGAATCGATTCGATACGGCGATACACAATGACAGAGAATGCTCTATCGTTGTTACGATGGCGATACGATTCGGCGAGGCGGGCGTATCGGTTAAGAGATCGGATCTGATACGCGTCATCGGTGGTAGAGCAGGTTCTATGCTCATGTAGCGGTTTCATCCCTGTGTTTTCCTGTAAACCGCCTCGAACGAGCGATAGGAAAAGGAGCGCGAAGTGCAGTGGATGTATGGTTTCCACGGAGCACGTTCGGCACTAAGATTCCTTCAGTGGCCGTGCAAGGACCTGTGGCCCCGTGCATCCAATGGAACATACGGGCCGGGATCGTGGTTCCTGACTGTGCGGTCGGGGCCGGATACCCACGGAATATACGCGAAGGAGTTTCTCTACGATGAATCGATTTGCAAAGCAGTTGGCTATCGGGATAGTATGCGCCTTGGGGCTGGGCGTTGGGCCCGTGTTGGCGGGAGGCGATGGTAGTGGGAATGGAAATGAGAATGCGAAGGCGAGTGGAAACCGCGGACACGACACGATGTCGACGTCGCACGGTGCTGCGCTTCCTGCCTGCCCGGTAGCAGATGAGCCGATCAATTTTTCTGTCAGCACGCCTACGGACGAGGGGCCGGTGTTCTTTTGTTGCGCCGGGTGCATTCCGAAATACAAGGCCGATCCCGCGAAGTACGCCACGAAGGTCGCCGCTCAGCGAAAGGCGCTGGCAAAACGTCCGAAGATTCAAGTAACCTGCCCGGTCTCGGGCGAACCGGTCGACCAAGACATTTTCATCGACGCCGGGGGCAAGAAGGTCTATTTCTGCTGCGAAGGGTGTCGCGGGAAGTACAAACGCAATGCCAAAAAGTATGCCTCCGCACTGGCCAACAGCTACACCTATCAAACGAAATGCCCGGTAACGGATGAAAAGATCGATCCCGCCGCCTTCACCGAGACCGCCAGCGGTGCGAACATTTATTTCTGTTGCAAGGGTTGCGACAAGAAGTTTTTCAAGAATCCGAAGAAATATGCGCCGAGTCTTGTGGCCCAGGGATTCACGTTTGACGCCAAGGACATGACACCGGCGATGGAGGGCCACAGTGACCATGGTGACGATGACGATCACGACCACGGGCATTGACGAGGTGGTGCCGACCGCTCTTCCTTGCAGCGTATGACGGCGAAAAAGAACGGTTGCTTGCTCGTATACACTCGCGATCGCTTGAGTCCGGGCTCTCTGGGTCGCCGGATTCACGGTTCATCGGTGGTGGTACACACCATACCGATTTGTGCTTGACCCCGACCGCGCGACGCGGCGGCGTCGGTTCCGTCGGACGACCAGCCGCCCACACGGATCAGATAACAAGCGCCCTGAACGGCACCATCGTAGGTGACAACCGCCGGTCCGCCGGGTCCGGCACATGAGTCGTCGTCGCACGCCAGGGAGGCTCCGGCTGCGTCGGGGCAGACGCACTGGCCATCGGTCTCGTTTGAGCCATAGATAGCCACCATCGCGTCGTAGTCCGTTCCGCCACACATATCCACGGTGAGAGAACCGGTGCACGGGGCGACGTACTCGTACCATACATCGGCGCGGAAGCGGTCCGCACCGGAGGGCAAGCACGCGCCGTCACCGGGCGGTCCATCCGTGGGTGCCAGGCGATTGTCAGTTACAATGGGACACCGAAACCCTAGTCGGTTATCGAACAGGCAGGTCGCGCCACCGGGGCAATCCTGAGACGACAGGCTACACGGACGGTCACCCTCGACACCTGAGACAGGCGTGCAGGTGCCCAGGTCGGGATCGGACACACGCGGTTGATTGACGCACACGGGGGTAGCCTGGGCACAGGTGCCGTTGGCGGGTGTGGGGCACCCGCCGAACGTCGCATCGACCTGCGTGCAATCGAACCCGGGTACGAAGACGCCCGATGCCGGGCACCTAGAGGCGCGATCGACGGATTCGCAGAACGGACCCTCTAACGATTGACAACACGCGCCGGGTCCGTCGCGCGGGTCATCGACCGACGGGGGTTGCTGGGTGCACGGGAAAAACGACGCGCCGTATTGGACGACGACGCCCCAATAAACCATTGCCAGAGAAAGGCACTGCTGGGTTGCGCCGAGGCGCAGGGGGAATTGTTGGAAGCACGCCGCGACCATGTCACTCAGGAATCGGCGGTCACATTCGGTGCGTTCTGCCAGGCACTCGGTATAGCAGCGGTCGTGTGACTGGCAGGCGGCGCTGAAGCAAAAGGTGCCGAGCGGACAGTCGGGAACCAGACTACCCACACCGGTTGTGGTTCCGCAGAAGTGGCGCGCGCGAGTATCCTCGGCTGCTCGCTGAATGGCCTGCGCGAGACCGTTCGGATTGTTGCCACAGGCGGATGCGCTCAGCAAGCTGGCGAGCGCCATGATCCAGACCGCGCCTCGACGGGCTGCGTATTCCGGGATTGCCCGGTGCGCTACCGGCGCTGACCAGTGCCTCGAACGCGGATCGGGTGATCGAGGACGGTGCAATGCGCGGATAAACCCGTCTGGTTCGTTCATGGCTCTCGGTGGAATCAGCGGCTCTCCCCGGACGGTTTCGATCAAGCGTATACCCCGTTTACCATTATGCCACAGGGATTGAATCTGTAAAAGCGGCGGCGGGATGTGTCCGAGGGCTTGAACGATCGTGACGACTTATGGTATGCTCGTGTCTTCTCTCCAGTCTCCTGGTAGTCATGATCTTACCTGTCGCGTTGAGTGAGGCATGATGGTCACGTCGCGTCGTGCATTGGTGATTCGTTGGCTATCGATGGCGGTTGCCCTGGGTGCCGGTGTTGTATGGCTGGCGCCGGGCGAGCGGGCGCCGTCGGTGGTGGCGGTTCGCTTCGAGGAACGCGCCCAGGCTTCGGGTTGCCTCCACGTGCACACGATGGTTCATCTTGCGGAGGTGTTCGAGAACATCATGCCGTGGTTGTCGTCGGTGGGTGCGGCGGCGGCGGCGGGCGATTTCGACGGTGACGGATTCGCAGACCTGTACGTAACCAGTTCGGGACGCGGCGACCGCAACGTATTGTTTCGCAATCTGGGCGACGGCACGTTCGAGGATGTCACGGACCAGGCCGGTGTAGGCTGCGGCAATCCGACAGGCGGTTCGATGCACGCGGTGTGGGGCGACGTGGACAACGACGGTCGGCTCGATCTATACGTCGTCAAATGGGCCGAACCGAATCAACTCTTTCACAACAACGGGAACGGTACGTTCAGCGACGTCAGCCGCGAATCGGGCACCGACTTCTGGGGCTACGGCAACGGTGCCACGTTTCTTGATTATGACCGGGACGGCCATCTCGATTTGCTCGTGGGGAACTACTTTGCTGATGTCGTGCCGGATCCTGACACCGATACGCCCGTGCGCAATGATTTATGGCATCCGGTCACGACACGCGTGATGCACGATACGTTCACGCACGCGGCCAACGGCGGACGCAACGTCTTGTTTCATAATCTTGGGGACGGCACCTTCGAGGACGTGACGATGGCCGTCGGCATGACGTTCACCGGTTGGACGCTGGCGGTCGGCTCCGGCGATCTGAACAACGACGGGTGGCCCGATTTGTATCTGGCCAACGACTTCGGACCGGACGAGTTTTATCTGAACACCGGAGCGACGGAGCGACCGCCGAAGTTTCGCCTGGTCGTCGATCCCCGGGGTCACCCCGGCGTGGGCAACGACTGGTGGAAGGGGATGAACGTCGACATGGGCGACGTGAACAACGACGGATACTTGGACATTTACGTCACGAACGTACTCGAACCGCGCTACAAGACGGACGAGGGGAACATGCTGTGGATCAACTGCACCGATCCGCTGTGCCCCGGCGGTCGAGGGTTCGTCAACGTCGGCCGGTCCACCGGTACGTTCGACGGCGGTTGGGGGTGGGGGGGGAAGTTTGCGGATTTCAACAACGACGGGTGGCTCGACATCTACGCTGTGAACGGGTTCGTAACGGGCGATCCCGATCACAACTACTGGTATCAGATCCAGGAAATGGTGACGCAAACCAAGAATCAAACGGCCGATGCTGCGGATTGGCCTGTTATGGGTGACCGTGATCTGTCGGGGTATGAGCACGGGCGGTTGTTCATGCACGTTCCGGACGGGGATCGAACGGCGAAGAACCGGAACCTTCGTTTTGTGGAGATGTCACAAGCAGCGGGTGTTGTCGATCGGTTTAACGGCCGTGGTATTGCGATTGCGGATTTCAACCACGACGGGCTGCTCGATATGTACGTGGCCAATCAGGGGGCGCGGTCGTGCTACTACGTGAACAAGACGGCGGCCAGGGTGCCTTCTTCTACTCAGCCCTATGGATTCCTGCGTCTGGCTTTACGCGGTCGACCCGATGCGGGCGTGGCCGTCGGCGATCGAGTGCTTGCTTCAACGGCCGATGCGGTCGGTGCACGGGTTACGATTTACGCGGGGGATGGTGTTCAGATTCGTGAAGTGCAGGGGGGGATGGGGTTTGCTTCGCAATCGGAACACGTGGTTCATTTCGGTCTTTCCGATCCGTCGGCGCTGGATCGGGTAACGATTCGCTGGCCAAGTGGGCGGGTGCAGACCTTCGAGGGTGACGCCGCCCGGGCACTGGTCAATACGACGACCCGGGTGGTTGAACCGGTCGAGGAGGTCGCAGCCCGATGACAACGCAGGACCCCCCGAATCGATCCGACGTGCCGCCCGAGGCGAAGTCTTCACCCTGCGCGACGTCCCCATCTCGATCGATTCAGCAGGGGCGTGAAACCACCTCGCTGCGCAGAGGACCGATTATACTGTTGGCGTTTGTCGCGCTGATCGTGGCTGCGATCGCAGGGGTCCGCGTAGGGATGTTGGATCTGCCGTCGCCGCCACGCGGCGTGACAGCCGCCTCGGCGGGTCTGGCACATCTGGACATGTGGGCCGGGTTGGACCGGTATATTCGCGCGAAGCGCGGTGCGCCTGATCCCGCGTCTCTTGGTGTCAACGATGTGACACTCGCCGCCGCCCGCCTTGCGCGAGCGGGACTGGCCCGGATTGAAACGGGCGACGAGCCAACGGGTTTGGGTATGGTGGCCCGCGCGGTGCGAACCGATCCCACGAATCTCGTACTCGGCAACGCCTACCGCATGGCCGTGTTTCGCCTGCAGCGCGCTTACCTGTCCAAGGCGCATGAGCGTGGCGTGCTGACGCCCGCGTTTCCAGATCACCTCAAAAACCAGCCGATGGCCTTGTTCGAATCGCTTTCGCGGGAGACGAACGCCCGCGAGGTGCGCCTGCAGCTTGCCCTGGCGTGGGTGGATAAGATGTTGCTGTTTCCCGCACTCGAAATCAAGGCGCCCTCGAGTGTGGAGTCAGTAAAACTGCTGACGGAGATTATCGACGATCACAACGCCGGTTATGTCCCCGCGTTGTTCGCGCGCGGGTTGAATCATCTTCATCGTCCGGCGCGGTTGGTGTGGCCCGAATCCGACAAGACGCCCCCGGACGCCGCCGCCCGCGACATCGGCTTGTGTGTCGCTATCGGTCGGCGCCTGGGTGTTGGGTCGGCGCGATTGCAAGCCCGGCTCGCGACGGCGCTGGGTGACGCGTATGTCAAAGCGGGGCGGCTGAGCGTAGCGCGGTCCTGGTGGCAGATCGCGCAGAACCTCTGCGGTGATACCGACGTGTATGAGGCTGTTCGAGAACGGTTTGGCTGGAGTGATGAAGAAACGCTCGACCGGCTCGAACGGGAGTTGGACCGGGCGCGATCCGAACTGGATACGCCGATGACCGATCTGGCGATGATGTGGGAATAACGATGAGCGACGCCGCGCAGATTCACAC
>CAZWWW010000173.1:0-6643 GCA_964637715.1 uncultured Phycisphaeraceae bacterium
CATGCCGGAAGGCCTCATCGTCAGCGGCGAAAAAATCGCCAATACCGGCGGCGGCAGTCCATTGCTCTGGCAGCATTTGTTTTGGTTCCTGGCCCACCCCGAAGTGTATGTTCTGGTCCTACCGGCGATGGGCATGGTCGGCGAGATCATCGCGAATAACACGCGTAAGCCGTTGTGGGGCTATCGGGCGCTCGTCTACTCGACCATGTTCCTCGGGTTTACGTCGTTTCTCGTGTGGGCCCACCACATGTTCATTACGGGTATGGGAACGTCCATTGCGGGGTTCTTCGCCACAACCACGATGATCATTTCGATTCCCTCGGTGGTGATTCTCACCGCGATGATCATCAGTCTGTACAACGGCGCGATTCGTTTCACCGTGCCAATGCTGTTCGCGCTGGCGTTCCTGCCGATGTTCGCGATCGGCGGGCTGACCGGTATACCGCTGGGCCTGCCGGTGTCGGACATTCAGCTACACGACACGTACTACGTGATCGGCCATTTCCATTACGTGGTCGCCCCGGGAACCATTTTTGCGATCTTCGCGGGCATCTACTATTGGTTTCCGAAGATCACCGGTCGAAAGATGAACGACGCCCTCGGCAAGCTTCACTTCGCCATCTCGTTCATAGCGATCAACGGCGTGTTTATGCCTATGTTTTTCGTTGGGCTCAACGGCATGTTGCGTCGCGGGTATGACCCGACGGCCTACCATTACAACGAAGCCAACATGGGTCTGGTCAAGATGATGACGTTTTCCGCCTTGCTGCTTCTGGTCGGGCAGATACCGTTTATCATCAATTTCTTCACGAGCATTCGCGGCGGCAAAAAGGTCTCGGACAACCCATGGGAGGCTACCACCCTCGAGTGGGCGGCCCCGTCGCCGCCGCCCCACGGCAACTTCGTGACCGAGCCGGTTGTCTATCGTGATCCTTATGCGTACAGTCAGCCCGGTGCGGCCAAGGATTATTCGCCGCAGTTCCAACCAGCGGAGGCCTAATCGCGTGTCAGCAGAGGTTCTACCCTATACAGTGAAGTCGCACCCGGTGACGGGTGTGTACAACGGCAAGCTCGGAACGTGGCTGTTTCTCGCGTCCGAGGTTATGCTCTTCGGGGCGTTGTTCTCGTCGTATGTGCTGCTGCGCGTGGGCGCTCCGGCAACCGGTCCGGCTGCCTGGCCCGCCGGTCATGAGGAAACCCATTTGAGCTGGGTGATCGGCGGGATCAATACGCTTATTCTCATCGTTTCAAGTGTCACGATGGTCATGGCCTGGGCGTCGCTGAAGATGAACAACCTCGCCAAAGGGAAGGGCTATTTGATCGCTACGTTCCTGCTGGCGGGTGCGTTTCTTACGATCAAGCTTACGTTTGAGTACATCCCGAAGTTCCACCACGGACTCGTTCCGAGTACGAACAACTTCTTCGCGCTGTACTATACGATGACCGGGTTGCACGCGTTGCACATTATCGGCGGTATGATTGTGATCGCCTATTTCATCGGACCGGGAAGCCGTTTGTGGCAGCACGATCCGGAATATTATACCAACCGCATCGAGTGTACCGGGTTATACTGGCACTTCGTAGACTTGGTGTGGATCTTTCTGTTTCCTGTTTTGTACCTGATGTAACGGAGCAAACGATGGGTGATCACGCGGACATCAGCAAACATGTACGGCTTTATATCGGTGTGTTTGTTGCGTTGGCAATAGCTACGGTCTTGACGGTGGCGGCTTCGCGACTTCATGTGTCGACCCCGGTACACATCGCGGTCGCTCTGGTCATAGCGGGGATCAAAGCGTCGCTCGTGGCGATGATCTTCATGCACTTAAAATGGGAGCAGTCGTTCCCGATCTGGGCCGTTCTTGGGTTGTGTGCGGTCTTCTTTCTCGCGCTGTTGTTTATCCCTATGCTGTCGATGCAGGACGCGAACCGGTTGCTCGTGGGGCACGGCGTGTGGAGTTAATGCGTACAAGTGCGCCGGCGTAAGATGCGGTGTGTACGGCGGACTGTGGAGAGGTGGCTATGTCGCTTAAGGCGTTTCACATTTTTTTTGTGACGGTTTCGACGCTTCTGTGTGCCGGGTTCGGCGTGTGGGCGATTCGAGCTTTTAGCGATTCGCACGAGACCGGGCTTGGTGTGGCGGCCGGGTTCTCGCTGGTCGCCTGTGTCGTGCTCGTCGTGTACGGGCGGTGGTTTCTCAGGAGACTCAAGGGGGTTAGCTACTTATGAGTGCTTCCCATGTCAGGCGATGGGTCGGTCGGGCGCTGGTCGTTCTGGTCTCGCTGATTTCCGTGACGGATGTTCGTGCTTGTGCCGTGTGTTTCGGCGATCCGGATTCACCGATGGCCAAAGGTGTCGTGGCCGGCGTGTTCGTTTTGGTAGGGGTGGTTTCGGTCGTTTTGGCAGGACTGGTGGGCACAAGTTTGTTCTGGGTTCGCCGGGGTCGACGACTCACCCGTTCGGTTTCCACGGATGCGCCCTCTGAGTGACGCGTTCCGGTCAGGCAAAAAAAACGCGTTCATGTCACAAGGTTACCACAAGCCCGTTCATGTTCTCGCGGTGATTCTGGCGTGCGGCGTGTTCCCGCTGGTGATCGTCGGGGCCGGTGTTACGAGTAAAGGCGCGGGCATGGCCTATCCCGATTGGCCGACGTCCGGCGGGCACCTGGTTAATCCGCCGCACTGGTGGCAGGTGGACGCGACACGCTGGGAGCACGGTCATCGTCTTATTGGATGGTGCGTAGGGCTGTTGGCCATCGCGTCCGCGGGGATGGGGTGGCGGCGCGGTGGGTCGCGCCGTTGGCTTACGCTCGGCACGCTCGGGGCGATTTCGGTTCAAGGCGTCATGGGTGGGCTGCGCGTTCGCGAGATATCGACGGGTCTGGCGATGGTTCACGGCATCTGGGGTCAGGTATGTTTCTGCCTGGCGTGCGTCACCGCGCTATGCTGTTCCAAGTCGTGGTTTGCGCCGCCTCGTTCGGTCGCGGCACCGGCGGAGCGTCTTCTCCGGCGGGTATGCGTGCTGACAACGTTCGCACTGTTCATTCAGCTTGTGCTCGGGGCGGCGCTGAGGCATTTTGGTGGTGACACGGCGCTCATCGCCCATTTGCTTGGTGCCGTTGCCGTTTCTCTATTGGTGGGCTGGGTTGTCCTGTGGGTGATTGGCAACTACCCGGATCGCGATCTCGTGGAGCTGTTGGGCTGGCTGCTTGGATTGACCATGGTGCTTCAGTTGGTGTTCGGTGGTGTTGCACTGGTCGTAACCTATATGGCCCCCGCGCCGCGCGGTGTTCTTTACTGGCTGGTGCCCTCGGCACACGTGGCGGTGGGAACGCTGCTCCTGGCATGTTCGGTGCTCTTGACGTTGTGCCTGCATCGCAGAAAACAACCCGATACGCCCGCTACGCTGCCGGCGGCTGACTTCTCCCCGGCGGCGACGCCATTATGAGTGATATAAGCGACATTGCGTCGGGGCGGTGGTCCCGGTCGGGTCAGGTGCGCCTGCGCCTCGGTGCCTACGCCGAGCTAACCAAAGCCCGTATCGCGGGTCTTGTGCTGCTCACAACGTTTGCGGGGTTTCAGCTCGGTTGCGAGGCGGCGGGTCTATCGGTCTCGATTCCACTGCTGGCTCACGCGTTGTTCGGCACCGCGCTGGTCGTGGCGGGTGCGAACGTGTTGAACCAGTGCCTCGAAGTGGAACACGACCGAAAGATGAAGCGCACGATGAACCGCCCGCTTCCTTCGGGTCGGTTGATGCCGGGCGAGGCTGTCGCGTTCGGCATGGTGGCCGGTGCGTTCGGCGTCTTTCATTTGTTACTATGGGTGAATGGAACCGCCAGTGCGCTGGCGGCGGTGGCTCTGGTCAGCTATGTGGCGGTGTATACCCCCCTCAAACGGGTGACGTCTGGATGCGTGCTCGTTGGGGCGATTCCTGGCGCGTTGCCGCCGGTGATCGGTTGGGCGGCGACCGGTGCGCCGCTTACCTTCGAAGCGTGGTTGCTGTTCGGCATCATGTTTTTCTGGCAGCTCCCACACTTTGCGGCCATCGCCTGGCAGTACCGCGATGACTACGGTAGGGCGGGGTATCCCATGCTTCCCGTTGTCGACTGCGACGGCGTGCGGACCAACCTGCATGTGGTAACCCACTCGGTCGCCTTGCTCGTGGTGAGTTTGCTGCCCGTCATGTACGGATTCGCCGGCTTGACCTACGCCGTGGCCGCGCTGGTGCTTGGTATTGGGTTTCTCGTGTCGGGCGTCTTGTTTCTGGCGCGGCGCACGCAGACGTCGGCGCGCGTTCAGGTGCTCGCCTCGATTGTATACCTGCCCACGCTGTTGGTGTTTATGTTACTCGATGTACGGTAAGCCATGGGAGCGCTGCAGCATGACGCGCGTTCCATAACAGAGCCGATGCTGAATGAACATGCCAGACGAACCCGTTGTTGCAGTAAAATCGCTCCATCATCGATTCGGCCAGCGCGCCGCCCTGACGGCCGTCAGTTTTCAGCTTGACCGCGGTGCGTTGTTTGCCTTGCTGGGCCCCAACGGAAGCGGAAAGACAACGCTCTTTCGAATCCTAACAACACTGATCGCCCCGACCATGGGCAGCGCTACGCTGGATGGCGCCAGCATTGTGGACGCGCCAGACGGCGTCCGGCGTCGGATGGGCGTTGTGTTTCAAAAACCAAGTCTCGATGGCAAGCTTTCTGTATTGGAGAACCTCCGCCACCAGGGACAGCTTTACGGGCTCGGCGGCGCGCATCTGGCCGACCGGTGCGACGACTTGTTAAAGCGTTTTGGTGTGCTCGATCGCTCCGGCGATCGGGTCGAAACCCTATCCGGCGGTCTTCAGCGTCGCGTCGAACTCGCCAAGAGCCTGCTGCACGCACCGTCCGTGCTGATTCTTGACGAGCCGAGCACCGGACTCGACCCCGGTGCGCGCGTGGCGATGATGGATCACCTGCGGGCGCTGTGCGACGAAGGCGTGACCTGCCTGATGACCACGCACCTCATGGAGGATGCCGACCGCTGTGACACGATCGGCGTACTCCACGAGGGTCGTCTGGTTGCGCTGGATACGCCGGGCGCGCTCAAGGCGACCGTTGGTGGTGACGTACTCAGTCTACGCGCCGCCGATCCGGTCATCCTCGCCGAGCATGTGGGTAACAAGTTCGGGTGTGCGTGCCAGGTAGTTGACGGTGTCGTGCGAATCGAACGCCCTGACGGCCACACGTTTGTCCCCGAGTTGATCGAGGCGTTCCCCGGCGAGATCGACAGCGTCACCATCGGCAAGCCCACGCTTGAGGATGTCTTCATGCACCTGACCGGTCGCCGGTTGGACTGAGGCGGCGTGGGCGGAGGACGTCCGTCTCAATCGTTGTGCAGAAGGGTCATGACCTCGCTGCGCGTACGGGCGTCGCTTCGACAGGTGCCGCGGATGGCCGAGGTGACCATAATGCTTCCCGCCTTTTTTATCCCACGACAAGTCATGCAGGCATGGGTGGCTCGAAGCACGACGGCGACGCCCTTGGCCGTGAGTTGGGTCATGAGCAGGTCCGCGATTTGGGAGGTAAGTCGCTCCTGAACCTGCGGTCGAAGCGCAAACCCATCCACTACCCGGGCCAACTTGGAGATGCCCACGACCCGCCCGTCCGGAATGTACGCGACGTTCGCTTTGCCTTCGAACGGCATGAGGTGATGTTCACACATCGAGTTGAAGGGGATGTCGCGCAGCACGACGAGTTCGTCGTATCGTTCTGTAAAACTGGCGTGAAGATGCTCGGTCGGGTCATTGGCGAGCCCGCTGAAAAGCTCGGCGTACATTCGGGCCACGCGGGCGGGCGTCTTTTTGAGCCCTTCGCGGTCGGGATCCTCGCCGATGGCGATCAGGATCTCTCGTACGGCTTTTTCCATGCGTGGCAGGTCCATACCGGCATCGTACGTGGTGCGAAGTATTCTTGCCAGAGAGGTTCCCGCGGGACTTCAGTACACTCGATCTTCGCGCGGGTGTACCCGCCATGTAGACCCCGCAAAACTAAAACGCCGATCCATCTCACGCGGAGTCGAGTTTTGTTGGTTGGAGTAACAACCCGACAAAACGCCGGCCCGCCCGCGTTCTTGATACAACCTATGCATTTGGGTCGCACAATGATTCGTACGCCTCGCGCACGGCGCGTTTGTCCACGTCCGTGCTGATGCGCGTACGTCCGATCGATTCAAGCAGCACCCATCGTACCTGTTGGCCACGGGCTTTTTTGTCCCGTGCGATCGTTTCCCACACGCGGTCGAACGGTATCGATTCTGACAGCACGACGGGGAGTTTGAATCGAAGCAGCAACGCCCGTACCCGATCCACCGCGGTTGGCTCGAGCAGACCCATCGCCTTCGACAGTCGACAGGCCGCCAACATGCCCAGCGCGACGCATTCTCCGTGGCGCAGTATGAAGGAACAGTTCGCCTCGATGGCGTGACCTATGGTGTGACCGAAGTTGAGCGTCATGCGTTCGCCCGTTTGCTCAAACGGATCGCGCTCCACCACGCCGGCTTTGACGCGTACGTTGCGCTCGATCAACTCGGTGAGTACGGCGTCCTCCATGGCGAGAATGGAATCGACGTGCTGCTCATGCCAGGCGAAGAAATCAGGGGAG
>CAZWWW010000174.1:0-6636 GCA_964637715.1 uncultured Phycisphaeraceae bacterium
TGGCGGATTCAGAAGCGGTTAACCCTACCACGACCTCCGTCGCCCCAAACCGCAACGCGCACTGTGCCCCGACCGTACACAACACGGGCCACAATCCGCGCAGTGACGCGGGAGTGAGTGGTTCGGATTCGGATTCAGACGAGGCGATCGCCCGCGCTGCGTTCGGGTTTGAACCCGTTGCGACCGCGTTGGTTCTTGCGTGCGGCGCGCGCATGGATGCCGTTCGCGCCGTCGATCGCGCCGTGTGCGCGGACCTATCCATCGCTCGTTGCAGTTCGACAAGATGCGGCATGGTCAAGGCGACGTGGCGTGCGTTCGGATAGGTCGGCATGAGCGCTTGAGTGGCGCGGGCTTGATCCCGGGCGGACGCCTGTCCGTAGTCGATGTGGACGAGGACGAGCTCATGCTGGTCCGCGATGCGCGAGGCCGCCACCGCCGATTTAATGCCGCCGGTGGATAGAATAATGACTGTCGACATGCCGTCCCGTCTCCGATTGATCCATGACTTCTATCGGTCTGAGCACCGCCGACGCTGCAGTGTTCGGGTGTGAACGGTCTGAGATTCGGGGGTCGGTCGTATACGAACATCGTACGGAATAAAGCCTATGGCTTGCATGGTCGGACGACGTGCAGAACGCAGCGCCAGATCGTGCCTGGCACGACAAGTGCTTGCGGCGTTGTGCATAGACCACTACGCTACCGCGCTACGTTTGCATAGGCAGAAAAGGACCGACCCATGCTCGAACTTCGACCGCTACAGGCCATTCGGTATAACTTCGACGCCCTCGGAGGCGACCTGTCCACCGTGCTCGCACCACCGTATGACGTGTTGGACGAGGACAACAAACGGGCGCTGTTGGCGCACAGCAATCACAACATCGTGGCCATCGACCTGCCCCATTTGCCACCCAAGTCCGCCGGTCCGCCTGAAGCATACGCGCGGGCAGCGCGAACGCTCGAGCGCTGGCTGGATGAGGGGGTACTCATCCGCGAATCGGAGCCGGCACTTTATGTCTATCACCAGGTGTTCGAACATGAAGGTCGCCCGCTGGTGCGGCGCATGTTCATTGGGCGGTTGCGGCTCGAACCGTTTGAGAAGGGTGTGATCCTCCCGCATGAGCAGACGTTCGGCGGACCCAAGGAAGACCGTTTCGCCCTCATGAAAGCTACAGGGTGTCAGCTCTCGCCCATCTTCGGGCTATATAGCGACCGCGACGACCGGATCGGCGCGGCGTTCGCTCCGATCGTTTCGACAGATTCACAGGCGGTAGGAACGTGTTCGGGTATCGAGAATCGGATCTGGCGTGTGACGGAACGCGCGGTGATCGATCGCGTGGCGTCGGTTCTCGCAGGCGAACGGGTCTACATTGCGGACGGTCATCACCGCTACGGTACCGCGCTGATGTATCGTGCGTGGTGTGCTGAGCAAAACGGCGGTTCGCTTTCACCCGACCATCCGGCGAACTTCGTGATGTTCGTCTTGGCGAGCATGGACGACCCCGGTTGTTTGATTCTGCCTTATTGTCGGGCGGTGGGACCGATCACACTGGATTCGTTGCTCAAGGCGTGGAAGGAGGGTGTCGAGGTGCTCGGTGGTAACGCAACCGCGGGCGATCTGACCCTGCACGAGGGCGCAACGGGGCGGCGCGTGGTGCTCCGCTTTTCGCAGCGACCAGTGCTTCGATCGCTCGAACCGGGTCAGGTCGAACCCTGGTATGCGCTGGATTACGCGTATCTTCACCGCTATCTGATTGACGAGTTACTGACCAATCGCAGCGGCTATGATTCGTGCGTCTACTACGCCAAATCGACCGAAGCGGCTATCGCGTCGGCGGTTGAACACAAAGGCGTGGCGCTGCTGACCAATGCCACGCCGATGGCACACCTGCGTGCGATGAGTGAAGCCGGCGGGTTGATGCCTCAAAAGAGTACGTACTTCCATCCCAAACTCGCCACGGGGCTGGCGATCAACCCGCTCAAGTGACGCCTCCGCGCGCGCTGGTTCTTGTATGCGTTCCTTTCTTGCGAAACTGAAGGGGAACGATCCGTCCGGAACGGGTTGGGCTGAATCCTTTCGGTGTCGTGCGGTAAGGCGAGGGCGAATCACCGGCGTATCGGAGCCTGTCGGTTTACGGTATCTCTTTCTCGATCGCGCTGAGGACGGCGTCCAGGGAGGCCTTGGGACACGCAGCGAGCGCCGCCCGAAACCCGGCCAGACCATCGGTGAACTGCTCGATCACGGGGGCGTCCAATCGATTGCATGAGTCACCGATTCCCATGTGCCGGACGTGGTGGGCATTGACAATTTGTTCGTACTGCCCGTGCACGGGCAGGAGCAACATGGGTTTTTCGAAATAGATCGCCTCACAGACGAGACTGTGACCGGCCGTGGCGATCACGGCGCGACACGACGCAAGATCGCTCAAGAATCCCTCGGGACTCGTGGCCTTAAACATGATATGGCCCCGCGCTCCTTCGAGACCGAACCCGTACGCACGGATGGGA
Source organism: uncultured Phycisphaeraceae bacterium (assembly GCA_964637715.1). GTDB lineage: Bacteria > Planctomycetota > Phycisphaerae > UBA1845 > UBA1845 > CAZWWW01. The sequence continues at coordinate 2,506 of CAZWWW010000174.1, forward strand.
AACCTGTCGTACTGTTCGAGGGCACGGCGCATGGCGTCGTTCTCGCCACCGGCCCCCTTGTAGGCCAGAATGAACCCCTCGTCGCGCGGTTCGGTCGTATAGACCTTGGATCGCAGAATTGGCGGGATGAGCTTGGCGGGCTGGTGGCGGATAGGCACCTGGCAGAACGTGGAAATCAAATAGCGTTTCGCTCCACCATAATACAGCCGGATCGTCAAATAGGCGTTTATCAACTCGCGGGCGCATCCGCTCGGGTGCTGTACGGCGCAGTGCGTCAGCAGGTGTTGATTGTCGACGCTGATGTAAGGGACGCCGCGCAGACGCGCGAGCTGGGCGGAAAACGGCTCGAAGTCGGTGATGACGAGCTGCGGTTTGAACGCGTCGAACAGCGCACCCAACGAGCGCCAGGCAGGTCGAAGCGAGTGCCATGCACGCCTTGCGTTGTGAAGGACCGTCTTGAACGCCTCCACCTTGCCCTGGTTGTAGATTGTGAACAGGCCGAACGATTCGTGCGTTCGGTCGGGGAAGATGGCGTGCAGGTAGTCCCACGTCTTTCCGCACGAAACGAAGCGCACGTCGTGGCCGTGCTCCAGCAACCCCCCCCCGACGCTGTGGAGTCGGACCGCGTGGCCGAATCCATCGCCCGAGGCCGCGTACAGAATCCTCGCCATGATCTAGAAACCCGGCATGTGCGAAATGCCGTGTACGCCGTTGCGAAACGCATCCCAGAGGAAGTGCAGGTACGAATTGTAGACAAACGAGTTCGCCTTGCGGTAATCGTCAAGCATCAGCGCGTGCATTTTCGGCAGGTTGTACCACGGTATACCGGGGCACAGGTGGTGCTCCAGGTGATAATTCAGGTTGCACATGAGCAGCGAAACGAGCCGATTGCTGCGCACGGTGCGCGTTCGGGTGAACGGATCGCCTGGAATGGTCATCGTATGTTCCGCCCAGCTACGTACGTTGCCGAAGACCATGGCCACCGTGAGGGGCAGCGCCCAGCAATGGATGATGATGTCGAATCGATGGTAGTGATCCGCCAGGGCATAGGCCCCGACGGCCAGGCCTGCCAGAAGCACATAGTCCGTAATGATTTCGAACCGATCGCGCCACGATCCGCGAATCAGACCGGTCACCGCGACATGAATGAGGTAAACGGGCGTCCCGATCACCAACCACGAATAAAAAAACAACGACAGCAGGAACCGGTTCTTGGTTACGTTGTTGAATTCGTCCGGGTCCCGCTCTTTACGCGTATGTTTGTGGTGATCCTGATGCAGGACGCGGTAGGCGGAATGGGACACGAATACCGGTGCGCCCATCAGAAACCCGACCCATCGATCTAGCCGGCGACTGCGGAACATGCTGTAGTGGCTGGCCTCATGCGTCAGCACCGCCATACCATGGATCGCCGTGCCGATGACGAGATAACCCGGAAGCCGTACCCACCAGTAGGGCCAGTGCAGCACGACCAACGCCGCCAGGAACCACCCCAACGGAAACAGCACCGCCATCCAGTTCCACACCGGACGAATGTCGTGCAGCGAACGAAGCACGCTGCGTTTTTCGGGTGCCAGCGCCTTGAGCCAATGAGACCCAGACTCTTGTGCTGCCGCCGGGACCGACCCCATTGTTTTTCCAGACGCTTTCGCAGCGCGCTCGGGCGGGTTGTCACCGGGAAGGTAACGGGCGTCACCCGGATTGGTCGTCAGTGTTTGAGTCATACCGTATCGCGCTCCCCAATCGATGTCTCCAAGCGAACGGCTTCATCCGCCGCTGAACGTCGCCCGGCATTATAGCGCCCGTTGGGATCACGGCCAGCACGTTCTAGAGCGTATAGTCCAGTTCGCGACACCCGGCCGCGCATTTTGAGGCGATAACTTCCTGCCATTCCGGTGCCAGCAGGTGTTTTCGCCCTACGGATTGTGTGTTCACCGGTCGCGGGGCGCGGTTCAACACTTCGGGCGCGCCGATACCGCCAAACCCGGAGCGCGGATGCTTGTAGTCGAGCATGGCTGGCGTAAACGGCAATCCCGCCGAAGCACACACGCCTCGCATTGAGGACTCCGGGTCGGCCACCAAATCTTCGTAGCGTATCGCCTTAATCCGTTGCCGCCGACACCAGCCCACCAGACTCGCCCAGTTGTCGGCGCAGTGTTCAATGAACGCTCGGTCCGTCGAAAACAGGGGCATGCGCGGGGCGATCAGGCGGATCATGCGACCCGGGACACCGCGCCACCAACGACAGAACTTAAGACTGGATACGGCTATGTCGTAGGGGTGGCGGTGGATGACGATAAGCGAATGGCCCCGCGCGGCGAGTCGATCCAGCAGATGGTCGTTCTTCCATTCCCGCGCACAACGATACGTCTCTTTAACGATAAGACAGTGCAGCCCGTTCGCTGTGGTTATACGCTGCATGTGATCCAGCAGGGTTGCCGGGGTGCAGGGTCGTGGGACGCGGCTGTGCCTCATACCCACCGCCCGCTCGATACGCCGAAAATACCGGCGAAGGCGCCAGTGCGGGTAAATGTCCTGAGCCAGATACGGTTCGCTCAGAGAGAGGGAATTCGGCAGGCCCGCCAACAAATACGCAAGGAGCGTCGAGCCCGAGCGCGGCACCCCGACGAGAAAAACAGTCGTCGGGATTGTTCCTGATACAGGCGTATGCGCGGGTATAAAGGGTTGGCAGGTGTCGCGTGCGGAGGGCGCTGCACAAACAGATCGCGAGACGCGTTGCGGGAGGTGCACCGCCGTGTTGTGTGGTTGTTCGCTCATTGATGTTGCCGAACACAGGTCGATCCGCAGTGCCGGCGAAAGCCTGCCGACCTGCGTTGCACCATCGTTCCAGGGGCGATCGCGCCCGCGTTCAGTATGATACCCCGACTTAAGTCGTTTTCACTTCTGACGCTACGATACGCCAGATTCTTTGCGTGGCAAGGGGTTGCCGACGCATGTGGACCACCAAAAACGCGGCGGCCAACGAGTTCGCCCACGTCGCACCTGGAATGGAACCTATCGAAGTACTGGTTTTGCAGTCCGCGTTATCGACCAGGACATGTATCGTTTTCATGTGCCGGTTCTTCGGCGGCCGAACCGTTATCGAAACGGGAAAGATCGCGCGAGCTAAAGCACGCGGCTCGGAACACAAAAACGGGGAATGCTCCAGGCACAAACCGCGGCGGTGCTTGTCATCCTCGGGTACTGCGCCGATCATGGTGTCCGATGCTGAGAATTGGTTCCATCGTGCTGGATCTTCCCGTCGTGCAGGCTGCGTTGTCGGGGTATAGCGATCTGGCCATGCGGCGTATCGCCCGGGCAATGGGAGCGCCCTACGCGATCAACGAGGTCGTGCTCGATCGCCTCGTGCTGCAACGGGGCAAGAAACGGCGAATGATTCTTGATGTGCCGCCGGACGACCACCCGGTCGGGGGACAGCTCATGGGCGCTCGCGCGGACGACTTCGCTCCGGCCGCTGTCGCGATGGCCGAAGCCGGATATGACGTCATAGACATCAATTTCGGCTGCCCGGTCAAGAAGGTGCTCGGCCGCTGCCGGGGCGGGTTTCTTCTGTCCAAGCCGACCATCGCGTTGGGGATTATCCGGAGCGTGTTCGACGCCGTCGGTTCGACCCACCCGGTTACCGTAAAAATGCGCCGGGGTCTTGATGACTCGCCGGAAAGCGAACGCCATTTCTTCACGATTCTCGATGGGGCGTTTGAGATCGGTGTCTCAGCCGTTACCGTGCACGGTCGAACGGTCGATCAGCGATACGTCGGACCGAGCCACTGGCCTTTTCTTGAGCGGGTAAAGCGGCACGTCGGGGATCGCACCGTTCTGGGCAGCGGCGATCTGTTCAGCGCGGGCGCCTGCGTGCGCATGATGAACGAGACGGGCGTCGACGGCGTTACCGTGGCCCGCGGGTGCATCGGCAACCCGTGGGTCTTCAACGAGTGTCGGGCGCTGCTTGCGGGGCAACCGCTACCGCCGCCGCCGTCCATTGCCGAGCAGCGCCGCACGATCGCGGCGCACCTCGACGCGTGTGCTACGGTTCACGGTCCACGGGTGGCACCAAGACTCATGCGTAAGTTTGGTATCAAATACGCCGAACACCATCCGCAGTCGCGCGCC